>JANMYN010000715.1:0-6795 GCA_031382195.1 Betaproteobacteria bacterium | reverse complement strand
TTGCCGTTGATCGCCAGCACAAGTTTTTCCGCCGCCGCGCGATAGTCGGTCAACAGGGTTTGGGCAAACTCGTCTTGCACATGGCTCAATTCATCGGACGAACTGCATTGCATCAGGCGCATTGGAAACGTCGACCAATATTGCATGCGCTTGCCGCACAGGGACGCAATTTCGATATTCCACCGCCCCATTGCCTGAACCCATGAGGCGGCGGATGCCGGCCCGCCGCCTGCTGGCGAATCTCGATCTGCCATTGGATTTTCTTTGATTGGTGAAGTTGTCATCGGCGTTACCTCGATTGGGTTGAACTGACGCAGCAACTCAAAATCAAAGGCGTACGCTACATACACACAATAACCCCAGTTACGCTTGCTTCAGCAAGTCGTCTCCGGATCGGAGAAACAACAATCAGATTAAGATGGCAGCATGATGACGGCGATTGCGGTTTTCCACTATTTGGTTGCAACTTCCGGATGCCACGATCCCAAATTTCCTTTGGTAATCCGTCCGGAACCGGTTACCCGTTGTGCCCGGCAATTGACTTGGCCGCCTTGGCCTTCAGCTGACTCGCTGCCATCGCATAACCGCCTGAACCACCATCGATAAAATGCATATGATCGCGGGTCAGTGGCGACGGCACGATGCATGTCATCAGGGCTGAGTTCTGCCGGTGAATGCCGTAGACGCAGATTTTCTTGCGGCTTGCGGTTTCAAGCAGGTCCTCAATCTGGCGGGATTGCGCGATGCTCAGATCGACTGTCATCTTCAACCCATCGTCGAACTTTCGAAAATCCGAGTTTTGCGCCACATCCCGGCGATAGAGCTTTGGATCGAAACGGCCCAAACGCAAATTAAACTTGTCCAACATCACTCCCAGAAAATTCTGAAGGACAATGATAATTCTGTACCACAGGCGGCGGCCTTTTGGCGTTCTCGCGCGCGCTTCAAAATCGGCACCGCGCGGCGGAAAATCGAAATTCGGTCCCGCCTCCGGCACCGGATGACCACTCCTCTCCTGGCCGTCCGCCAGCGCCACCACGTCGGCAACCAGTTGCTCGAACTTCTTGCCGCTGCCAGCAGGACCTGGGATGGCGATTACCGAGAGTATTTCGCCGTGGCGCGCCACAATCGGACTCCACCGGCACGACAGTCCGCTGAGATCAGGCCGTGTTCCGGAAGGAGCCGGTGCGATAACAAAGCGCCCCGACCGCATTTCCTGTTCCGCCCAGCTTGCGCCGCCACCTGAGAACATGGCGTAAAAAACCTCGGCTCCCGCCTGCAACTTGGCCACCCGGACATCAAGCCCGTGGGCGCGAATATCGCGCATCGGAACAATCGCTATGCGAAGGGTCAATTGCATTTCATCGGCAACCCAGGCCTGGACGGCGGCAAGTGCCTCACGGGCTTTTTGTTCGGCCGCTCCGGGAACCGCGATCACCGCGCCGTCGCCGCCAAATATGAATGGAATATCCATATGACCGAGGGCATTCAATGTCGCCGAGATGACGCTCGCACCCGCCATATTGACGGCCTTGTAGCGCCCAGCCTTGATCGCCACGGTTGATCCAACGATGTCGGATGTCGCCACCAGCCAATCATCGGGCAGCGGCCGGTAGTAGCCGGGGTCGGTAACCCCTTCGAATTGCGCGAAGGCCGGCAAGCTTGCGTAGAAACTGTCACTCACGGTAGCATCTCCCGGGTTCTGTGCGCGAACCCAAGTCGGTTGAATAGCTTTAGTCACGGCCGCCACGTCTGGCAATCTGTTTGCCGGCGTCAGGCTTGTTCAAAAATCCCGGCATAACGCCTCCGGAGATCGGCCTTTTGTATCTTGCCCATGGCATTGCGCGGCAATTCCTCTATCACAATGATTCGCGTGGGCAGCTTGAACCTGGCGAGGTTCTTGGAGAGATCGGCAATCATCTGGGCTTCTGTCGGGTGCGGCCCCTTGGTGTTAACCGCCGCAATGATGGCTTCGCCGAAATCCCGATGAGGCACGCCGACAACCGCCGATTCAACGACGCCCGGCAGCGCGTTGATGGCTTCCTCGATCTCCTTTGGATAACATTGAAGCCGCCTGAGATAATCAGATCCTTGGCGCGGCCAACGATGCTGACGCGCGCTTCAGCGTCGATGGTGGCCACATCGCCGGTCGGGAACCAGGCTATGCCGTTTTTATCCAGGCGCAGCGGATCGCCGCCTTCACTTTTGAAATACCCGTTGCTGATCCAGGGGCCGCGCACCAGCAAGTTGCCGAAGGCCTTGGCATCCCAGGGCAGATCCTTGCCGTCGTCGTCCACAATTTTCATTTCCACGCCGTAAACGGTACGGCCCTGTTTGTTCAGGATCGCGTATTTGCGTTCCTTCGGCAGGTCCAGGTGCTTGGCCTTCAACGTGCTCACGGTGCCGATCGGGCTCATTTCGGTCATGCCCCAGGCGTGCAGGACCTGCACGCCGTATTGCTCCTGAAACGTTTTGATCATGGCCGGCGGGCAGGCGGAGCCGCCGATTACGGTTCGATTCATGGTGCTGAACTTGAGCTTGTGCTGCCCCATGTGCTGCAACAGCGCGAGCCATACCGTGGGCACACCGGCCGACACGGTGACGCGCTCCGTCTCGAACAACTCGTACAGGCTCTTGCCGTCGAGTTGCGCTCCGGGCAGCACCATCTTGGCCCCGACCAGCGCACAACTGTAGGGCAGGGCCCAGGCGTTGGCATGGAACATCGGGACCACTGGCAGCAACACGTCGCGCGCCGAAACGTCCAGCGAATCGGGCAGTGCCGCTGCATAGGCGTGGATCACGGTGGAGCGGTGCGAATACAGCACGCCCTTGGGATTGCCGGTCGTGCCCGAGGTGTAGCACAGCGACGACGCGGTGCGCTCGTCGAGTTCCGGCCACTCGTAATCGTCCGATTGCGCGTTGACCAGGTCCTCGTAGCACAACAGGTTCGCAATGCCGGCCTGCGGCATGTGCGCTTTGTCGGTCATGACGACCCAGCCGCGGACACTTTTACATGCCGGCGCGAGCTTCTCGATCAAGGGTACAAAAGTCAGATCGAACAGCACGCAAGCGTCTTCGGCGTGATTGGCGATGTAGGCGATTTGCTCCGGAAACAGGCGCGGGTTAATGGTGTGCATGACCGCCCCCATTCCCGAGATGCCATAAAAGGCTTCCAGATGCCGGTAACCGTTCCATGCCAGGGTACCGACACGGTCGCCGGCCTTCACGCCGAGCGCGGTAAGCGCGTTGGCCAGTCGCTTCGCGCGGCGATGGGCGTCGCGGTAGGTATAGCGGTGAATTCCTCCCTCCACCAGCCGCGACACGATCTCGGTGTCGCCGTGGTAGCGGTCCGCGTGTCCGATCAACGACGAGATCAGCAGCGGAACGTCCATCATCAGGCCTTGCATCGCGGGCTCCCTGTATTGTTCGATTTGACCGGATTCTAGCAGCTTGATCCGGCAAGACGCGGCTGTCCTGCAACGCGGATGGGCGTGTGTTCGTTGCAGTGCAAAAGAGGATCGGTGCACGGTTGCCCGGACCGGCACCTCGTTTACAACGTCGTTGCTTTGCGACTAGAATCCGGGCCGTAAAGCCAGACGCCATGGCAATCACTACGGTGCTCGATCCGGTCGGCGAACCGTTGTGGGTGAATACTGGCAAACTCGAAAATATAGCTAAACAGATGTCGCCCTCGACCGTGTCCTTGGATTGCGTGTCTTCATTCGGGATCGCCGGTCGCGCGGCGTTCATCCATTGGGGAGAAAGATCCATGAGACCCACGAAGGCCGTATTGGCGCCGTCGGTGGGGAATGCGAAAATATCGAAGCTGCGGCGACCTGCAAGTTTCAAAAACCGTGATTGGTGCCTGGTGATTTGTGATTAGAAGAAACGTCAATTCGCCAGTCACCAATTACTGATCACCAGTTACCGTATTAACCATGGAATTCTTTCTCGTCACCCTGCTGAACAGCCTGTCCTACGGACTGCTGCTGTTCATGCTGTCCTCCGGGCTGACGCTGATCTTCAGCATGATGGGCGTGCTCAATTTCGCGCACGCGAGCTTCTATATGCTCGGCGCCTACTTCGCTTACCAGACAGGGCTTTACGTGGGGTTCTGGCCCGCGGTGTTCATCGCGCCGGTGATCGTCGGCGGTCTCGGCGCGGCGACCGAACGCTTCGGTCTGCGCACCGTGCACAAATTCGGACACGTGGCCGAATTGCTGTTCACTTTCGGTCTTGCCTACGTGATCGAGGAGGTCGTGCACCTCCTCTGGGGTCGCGCGCCGGTGGATTACCGCATTCCGGGTGAACTCGATTTCACGTTGTTCACCCTGTACACCACGCAGTATCCGGCCTATCGCGGTTTCATGATGCTGGTCTCGGTCGGCATGCTGCTGGCCTTGTACCTTGTGCTCACGCGCACACGCATCGGCATGGTGATCCAGGCTTCGCTCACGCATCCGGACATGGTTCAGGCGCTCGGGCATAACGTGCCGCGCGTATTCATGCTGGTATTCGCAGGCGGTGCGGCACTGGCCGGCATAGCCGGCGTGATCGGCGGCAATGCCTTCATTACCGAACCCGGCATGGCTGCCGCCGTCGGCAGCATTGTCTTTGTCGTCGTCGTATTCGGTGGCATGGGTTCGCTTGCCGGGGCCTTTCTTGCATCGCTCATTATCGGAGCGCTGCAGACGTTTTCCGTCGCGTTCGATTATTCGATGCTCGATTTTCTGAGCATGATCGGTATCGAAGTCGCGTCGACCTCGGCGTGGAACGGCCTGTGGTCGATAACGATTTCACAGACAGCGCCGGTAATGCCTTACCTGCTGATGGTGCTGATGCTGATCGTGCGACCGCGCGGCCTCATGGGCACACGGGAGTCATGATGGGCCGGCCGGGATGGACGGACGGCAGATTCGGCGGAGCGCCAGCATGACGCCGGTGCTGACAACGGGCAGGATCGTTTTCTGGGGGACTGTCGCCCTGGTCTTTGCGATACTGCCGTTCATCTTCACCCAGAGCTTCGCGCTGTCGATGCTCTCGCAGATGGGCATCGCCATCATTTTTGCGCTGTCTTACAACATGCTTCTCGGGCAGACCGGGCTGTTGTCTTTCGGCCACGCGGTTTATTTCGGCATGGGCGCATTCGTCTGCGCGCATGCGCTGAACCGGATCGGCGCCGGCGAATTGTGGTTCCCGGTCACTATGGTGCCGCTGATCGGCGGCGTCGCTGGTCTCGTGTGCGGCCTGGTGCTTGGCTTCGTGACTACGCGGCGCGCCGGAACGCCATTCGCAATGATTTCTCTCGGCATCGCCGAAATGGTGGCAGCGAGCGCATTGATGTTCACCAGCTTTTTCGGTGGTGAAGGCGGCATCGCCACCAACCGCGTCGTGGGCAAGCCGTTACTCGGCTTGAGTTACGGCCCGCAGATCCAGGTCTATTACCTGATTGCGGGATGGTGCCTGGTGTGCATGATGGCGATGTTCGCGCTGACGCGCACGCCGCTTGGCCGCATGGCCAACGCGGTGCGCGACAATCCGGAGCGCGCGAAATTCGTCGGCTACAACACCACCCGTGTGCGCTGGCTGATGATGTCGCTCGCCAGCTTTTTTGCCGGCATAGGCGGCGGCCTGGCGGCGATCAACTACGAAATCGTCACCGCTGAAACGCTGGGCCTGGTGGCCTCCGGCAATGTCGTGCTGATGGCGTTCATCGGCGGCATCGGCCATTTCTGGGGTCCGATCATCGGCGCCGGGCTCGTTACGCTGCTGCAGTCGATGCTGTCCAATTACACGCAAGCCTGGCTGCTGTACTTCGGTTTGTTTTTCCTGGTGATCATCATGTTCTCGCCGGGGGGCATCGCAAACCTGATCGCATTGCACAAGCCGGTCTGGACTGCGCGCCTGGTCAAGCGCCTGGTCCCGTCCTATGCGATTGCCGCCCTCGCCGGTCTGGTGATGCTGGCAGGATTCTTTGCATTGATAGAAATGATCTATCACTACGAGGCAAAGGAAACGTCCAGCAAGGAGTTTTCGTACTTCGGTTTGATGCTCGACCCCATGCAAGCCCGGTACTGGATCGGGTGCGCCGTCGTATTCGGTGTCGGCATTGCGCTGGTTTACGCAGTTAACCGAGTGGTCGGGCGCGCCTGGGAGAACCTGACGTCTGAATTGCAGAAAGCCGGTGCTGTATGAGCGTCGCAGCCCTGCAACTTCACGACGTGCACAAGAGCTTCGGACGCACTGCGATCATCAATGGCGTGAACCTGAGCATCGGCGCGGGCGAACGCCATGCCATCATAGGGCCGAATGGCGCCGGCAAATCGACCTTGTTCAACCTGATCAGCGGCCGCTTCGGCGTTTCATCAGGACGCATCGATCTGCATGGCGAGAGCATTACCGGCCTCGAGCCGGAGATCATCAACCGCAAAGGGTTGGCGCGCAGTTTTCAGATCACCAATATCTTTCCGCGCATGTCCGTGTACGAAAACGTGCGCTGTGCAGTGCTGTGGTCCCAGGGCTACAAGTATTCGTTCTGGCATCGTGTCGACGCTCTGAAATCGGTTCGCAGCCGCGCCAGCGAAATCGTCGAGCGCATCGGCATGACGGAGCGGCGCGACCGGATGGCCGGCGTGTTGACCTACGCCGAGCAGCGCGCGCTCGAAATCGGCGTTACCATCGCCGGCGGCGCGAACGTCATCCTGCTCGATGAGCCGACTGCGGGCATGAGCCGCAGCGAGACGGATGAGGCGGTTGAGTTGATCCGCAAGGTGACAGAGGGCCGCACGCTGATCA
>JANMYN010000710.1:0-4050 GCA_031382195.1 Betaproteobacteria bacterium | reverse complement strand
TGCGCATCGTCGAGCATCTCGGCGCGCAGCCGCATGCGTGTAATCGGCGTCTTCAGATCATGTGACATCGCGGCCAGCACTTTCACGCGCGTGTCGACGTAGCGCTTCAAGCGGTCCTGCATCACATTCAGCGCACGAGAAGCGCGCACCAGTTCGATTGCGCCGCGTTCCGGCAACGGCGGGCGATCGATGTTTCGCCCCAGATCCTCCGCGGCATTGGCCAACACCGACAACGGCCGCGTCACCAGGCGCACCGCAAAAAAACAAAGAATTACCATCGCGCCATCTATGATGGTCAGATTGCGAAGCATGCGGGTGACCCACCGGGTCGCCCGCGCCGGGCCGATGCTCACCATGGTGATCCACACGCCGTCGTTCAGGAGCACGGTTGCGTGCATCCTGACGCCGGGCCGCTCGCCGAATTCGCGCGCATACCAGGAATCCGGACTGAGATAGACGGGACGCGCGTCGATTACTCGAAAGCCGATGCCTGGCGGCAGCGCCAACGCCAGTGCATCGCGCGCTGTACTCATCAGATCGGATTGCTCACCGGCAGCCGCGTCCGAGCCTGCAGGCTTTCCGTAGGTCACCTTCAGGGTATCGCTGGAAATCGCCCGCATGATGCGGCTTCTTTCCACGGGACTGGCGGCCGACATCGTCCGCACTACATCGCCTATGCGGGTCGCCGCCTGGTTCGCCGCGGCGCGAGACGCCAGTGCACTGCGGTCCGAGATTGCGATGGCGGTCGTAATCAACTGGATCGCCAGGAATCCTCCCGCAAGAATTAACGCGATGCGGCCAAACAGCGATCGCGGAAACAGTCTCATTGTTTCACGTCCACGCGCGCGGCGAGCACGTAACCCTTCCCCCGCACGGTCTTGATGATCTCCGGTTCTCTTGCCTGCTCGCGCAGGCGCTCGCGCAAGCGGCTGACCTGCATGTCGATGGTGCGATCGAGCGGGTCCGCGTCGCGCCCGAAAGTGAAATTGGAAAGCTGGTCGCGTGTGAGCACGATATTCGAATTGCGCAGGAAAAGCAGCAGCAACCTGTGTTCCGCGCCGGACAGGGGCACCACAACGCCATCGGGCGCGCACAAATTGCGCTCGCGTGTGTCCAGCCGCCACCCTGAAAAATAATACGTGTCGGGCACATCGGCCTCGGCATTCATGGGCAAAGCTTTTGCCCGCCTGAGAATGCTGCGGATGCGCGCCAGCAGTTCACGAGGATCAAAGGGTTTGGCCAGGTAATCGTCGGCGCCCATTTCCAGTCCGACGATGCGATCGACGGCCTCCCCGCGCGCGGTCAGCATCAGGACCGGCACCTGGGAGCGCGCGCGCAGCGCACGGCAAAGGGACAGCCCATCCTCGCCGGGCAACATCAGATCCAGCACCACCAGGCTCACCGGCTTCATGTCCAGCGCCTCCCACATCGCTTTGCCGTCGGCCACGGCATGCGCGTCGTAACCGTTTTTGCGCAGGTACTCCTCCAGCAGGGACTGGATGTCTTCGTCATCATCGACAATCAGGACGCGATCACGCATGCGCATTGTTATACCTTCGCTGCGCGTCCTTGGGGAGGAGTTTTGTCAACTAACGTAACAGCGGCGCGCAGCGCGACACTTCGTTACACGTGCCGATCCCGGTTCGCATACAGTCTCACCTTGAAAATTTCACGCCCGCTTCGATGATCCCCTTCGACCGGAAGCTCGCGCTGTGGCGGCTGGCGGCCGCCGCACTGTGCCTTGCTGTCCTCGACACGGCGCGCGCCGACGATCCTTTCGGCACCATCAACCTGCTCCCGGTCGCGGCTGGCCGTCCCTGGACCGGGGGCGCAGATCCCTGCGCCAACCAACCCCTGCAGGTGCGCGCGCTGACCCTGGCCGATGTCGTCGATGGGGCTTTATGCGCCAACCCGCAGACCCGCCAGTCCTGGGCCGCGGCGAAAGTCCAGGCTGCCGAAGTCGGCCGCAACCTTTCGGCCGGCCTTCCCGATGTCACCCTGACCGGCGATGGCCGTCTGAACCGCACCTGGCAAGCAGGTGGCAGTACTGTGCGGCAGGATAGCGTCGCGGCCACTGCAACGGTGAGCTACCTGCTGTTCGATTTCGGAGTCCGCGACGCCAACCTCGAATCCGCCCGTCAGTTGCTGGCCGCTGCGAACTGGTCGCACAGCGCCACACTGCAAGCGGTGTTTCTCGCCGCCATCCAGAATTACTACCAGCTCTTCGCCGCGCGCGCCAATGTGAACGCTGCCGTCGAAGCGGAAAAGGCCAGCCTCGAAAGCCTTAAGGCGGCCGAATTCCGCTATCGCGTCGGAACTTCGACACCCGCCGACCGGCTGCAGGCCCAGACCGCCTATTCGCAGACGCGGCTGACCCGGACGCGGGCTGAAGGCGATGCGCGCACGGCGGCGGGGGCGCTGGCCAACTCAATGGGACTGGACGCCGACATCGTTCTCGAGATCGCACCGCCACGCATCGAAGCGCCGGACATGGCGACCGATTTCGCAGTGCGCGAGCTGGTCGAGCACGCGCGCAATCTCCGTCCCGACCTCGCGGCGGCCGACGCCAAGATCCAGGCTGCGCGCGCCTTGGTGCGCGCGGCCCAGGCAACGGGCAAGCCCACGGTGTCGCTTACCGCAAGCGCCGGCGTCGGCAACTCGAACACACTGGACAGTTTCAGCACCGGTGCCATCGGCATCAGCGTGAGCTTCCCGCTCTTCACCGGCTACCGCAATGCCTACGAAATCCGGTCCGCACAGGCACAAGTCGAAGCGCGCGAGGCTGATCGCGACGTGCTGCGCAGCCAGATCGCACTCGACGTCTGGAAAGCGTGGCAGTCGCTTGCCACCGAACGCGCAGCGCTTGCCAACGCGGAAGACCTGTTTCGCAGCGCGCTGGAATCCGACAATGTCTCGCGCGGGCGTTACCGCGCGGGGGCCGGTACGCTGGTCGACCTTCTCAACGCGCAATCGGCCCTCGCCAGCGCCCGCTTCCAGCAGGTGCAGGCGCAGTACAACTGGCATCTCTCCAAGGCGGCACTTGCCAGCGCGCTGGGCACGCTCGACCTGGCTTCGCTTTCGGTCAACGCCGACACTGTGCGCATCGACACTTCACGTTCACGCCTACGTAAATGAAGAAATCCCCGCTGTTATCCTGGTTCAGGATTCTCGGCGCGCTGGCGCTCGTTGCCGCGCTCGGCGCGGCCGGCTGGGCATGGAAGAAAGGCAATCACCTCCCCGCAGCCGAGCGCTACCGCAGCGTAAAGTTGGAACGCGGGAGTATTACCCAGACCGTATCTGCCAACGGCACGCTCACGCCGGTTGTGCTGGTGAGCGTGGGCACCCAGGTATCCGGCACCGTGATCAGGCTGCATGCCGACTTCAACCAGCGCGTGACCAAGGGGCAGGTTCTCGCCGAACTCGACCCCGCGCTACTCGCTGCAGCCGAAAAGCAGTCGCTCGCCAACGTGTCGAGCGCCGAGGCATCCTTGAAACTTGCGCTTGCCAACGAAGACAGGCTGCGGCAGCTGTTTGCGCAGGAGTACATCTCCCGCCAGGAAATGGACCAGGGAATCCAGATTCGCGAAGCGGCGCAGGCGCAAGTGCAGCTCGCCAAGGCTCAACTCGAGCGCGACCGGACCAATCTGCGCTACAGCATCATCCGCTCCCCGGTGTCCGGAGTGGTCGTGGACCGGCAGATCGACCTCGGACAGACGGTGGCGGCCAGTTTCCAGACCCCGACGCTGTTCAAGATCGCGCAGGATCTGAAACGGATGCAGATTGATTCGAGCGTCGCAGAGGCCGATGTCGGTTCCATCCGCGTCGGCCAGGACGTGCAGTTCCGCGTGGATGCCTTTCCCGACCGCTCGTTCGCCGGCAAGGTGCGCCAGATCCGCCTCAATCCGACCATTGCCAGCAACGTGGTCACCTACAACGTCGTGGTCGAGGTCGCAAATCCGGACGAAACCCTGCTGCCCGGCATGACCGCATACCTTTCCGTCGTGATCCAGACCAAGTCGGACGTGCTCATGGTGCCGAACGCAGCGCTGC
>JANMYN010000668.1:0-1631 GCA_031382195.1 Betaproteobacteria bacterium | reverse complement strand
GCCGGCAACCGGTGTTGAAGGGGCATTGGTTGCCAGCAGGAGATCCGGATTTCTCTGCGTGAGTTCCGCGATCCAGTCCACAGGAACGGCATAAGTCATGGCCTCGCCTTGCCTGAACTGCGGCGTGATGATCCCGACCAGTCGTGCTTCCTGATCGAATACGCCGCCGCCCATGGAGCCGCCCGACACCTGCAGGTCAACTTGTATCAACCGTCCGCTTGTGCCCGGTGTTTCCCGCAAACCGGAAATCATCGTGCGGGTTATCGTGCGTTCCAGTCCGCGCGGCGAACTGATGGCAAATAGATCCTGGCCGGACTCCAAATTCGCCGAGGACGGCGCCCTATTCGCCACCTTTGCCAATGGAAGCGGATCGTCGATATGCACCTGGCACAGGTCGCGCTCCGAATCCTTGTAGCGCAATACTCCCTTGCGCAGTGCACTGCCTTGCGTAACAACGATGTCGGTGGCCGATTCGACGACTTTGCAGCTGGTGACGATTTCCAGCGGCGCAATTAGAACCCCGCTGCCCAGGCTGTTCTTCTCGCCCTTGGCATCGGAAGCCAGAACCACAACAACACTTGCTTCGGCGAGTTTGAATACTTCGCGAGCTTCAAGCGCAAACGCAATCGGTTGATGCAGAGCTATCGTAATTGCAGCAAGAAATGCCAGTCGTCGCATTGTCTCTGTCCCGGTTGTTGACCGCTACTTGGCCGCCTCGAAAGACACCAGTTCGTAGCTATCCACAACATGTGTCTGGGTCTGGGGATTGACGTCCATGATCATCTTCACGGTGCGCAACATGTCCGATGAATACCAGTAGGTAAATTTCATTCTGACCGTTCTCGCCGTCCATTGATTTTCGGACACTGCCTCAATGCGCCATGCATCGAAAGGTCCTGCCGGAACCTTGACACTTTCCTTTTTGATCACTTTGGCCTGGGCCAGGAATCGCTGCGTTCCGAAGAACATGATGAAGACCGTGCCCTGAATGTCGTTCCAGCTTTGTCCCGGCCGTATATCGGCATCAGGAGGTGCATAGGGTGATATTTCGGCGAACTGAAATCCACCGGGCAATTTCACGGGATCGTGGAAGCGAAGTATATTGAAAGGCGCAGCCACTTCGCGCTCCGCCACGAATCCCGGCCATCCAACTCGCGTAATACGTTCCGTAACCTGGTCGCCGCTTACGCTGGCGGCTTCGATGATTATTTTGCCGACCGGCCGCGAGTTGTCGCTCAACTGGTAAGTCCAGCGATCGCCGGTCCTGGGAACCCCGGTTTTTACGGGACTGGTCGGGGCAATGTGGTCGGTACTGGCCGTGACCTGGGCTTCCGTCTGGGATCGTGGGGTCGCAGGCTGGGTCGGGTTGGAACGCAGGTTTCGGTTGGCGTCGATCCCGGCTAGTGCTTGCTCGGTTTCCTTGTCAATGCGTTGCGATATCACGTCACATTGTTCCTTGACGCAGGTCTTGGCAGCCGCGATCTTGGCCTTGGCGGAATTTTGCAGGATTTCAGAGCGCCATTTCTCGTAGAAATCGGTCCGGTCCTCGGCAGAAGTGAATTTTTCCGGGGTCAGCTTGACGAGCAATTCCGGCTCGTAACTATTCAGGGCGCCACTGCCGTAGTCCACCG
>JANMYN010000653.1:0-2100 GCA_031382195.1 Betaproteobacteria bacterium | reverse complement strand
CGGTGGAGGATCCGGAGATCCCTGCAAAGAAGACCGAAAGCAGGACGTTGATCTGCGCAAGGGAGCCAGGAAAATTGCCCACCATTGTCCGCGACAGCCGCACCAGCCGGTCCGTGATGCCGCCGACGTTCATCAGGTTCGCGGTCAGCAGGAAGAACGGCACCGCCAACAGGATGAACGAGTTGTAGGCCTTGAACGTTTCGTTGAACAGGGTCATCGGGGAGAGCCGTGGTTCGATTACGAGGATCGGCAGGCAGGACAGGCCGAGCGCGAAAGCCACCGGCACGCGCAGGACGAGCAGCAGGAAAAACCCGCCGAACAGGATCGCGGCGGCGGAGCCCGCCGACAAGGCGATGCCTGTCATTGCGGCTGCTCCCCGCGCAGAATGCGCAGGTTGGCGATGAAGGACTCGCCGATAAACAGCATCCAGGTGATCCCCGCTACAGGCCAGGCGACGAAGATCGTCCACATCGGCAGCTCGGCGATCTCGGACAACTGATCCCAGCCGAAGCGGACGAACTGAATGCCCCACCAGAAAAATACCAGCGCGAACACGAGCACGAAGACATGCGAGACGATGCGCAGCAGTGCGTTCGCCCGCCACCCGAGCTCCGGCCAGACGTCGACCTCGAAATGGGTGCCCTCGCGGATACCGATCATGGCGCCGAGCATCACCATCCAGATGAACAAGAAGCGCGACAGCTCCTCGGTCCAGATATAGGCGGGAATGAGCTGCGTAAAGCGCGCGAAGATCTGCAGGGAAACGGGCACGATCAGCACAGCCACCGTGCCCACCATGAGCCACGTCAGCAGCCGGTGGAGCAGTCCGATGAGGGTCTTCACTTGATCGCGTTGATCCTGGCCAGGATCTGGTCGGCGCCGACGTCCTTGGCGTAGGCCTCGATCACCGGCTCGACCAGTTTCTTCATCTGCGCACGGTCGACGAAGGGAATGCGCTTGAGCTTGCCGGCCTTCTCCATCGCATCGAGCTTGGCCACGTCTTCGCGCGATTCGAGCTCGCGACCGTAGGCGCCCGCTTCCTTCCCCGCCTTCAGAATCGCGGCCTGCAGATCCGGAGGCAGGGTCTTGAACGTCTTACCGGAGAAGCAAAGCGGCCGGATCGTAATTGAGTGCTCGGTCATTGACAGGTTGGGCCCGACCTCGTAGAACTTCATCTGCTCGACGCCCGCGGCCTCGTTATCGCCGGCGGCGATCACCCCATTCTGGATAGCGTTGTAGATCTCGTTGTAGGCGATCACCGACGGCGACATGCCGGCCGCGGCGAAGGTGCGGGTCCAGATCGGCGCGCCCATGACGCGCACCTTGAGGCCCTTCATGTCGGCGAGATTGCGGAGCGGCTTGTTGGCGAAGATGTTGCGCGTGCCGCCGCCGGCGTAGCCGATCAGCATGACGTCGGCCTTCTGCGCGATCTCCTCGGCGATCGGCTTGAACAGATCGGCATCCAGCGCCTTGCGCCAGTGGTCGAGGTCGCGGAACAGGAACGGGGCATCGATGAACGGCGCAGCGCGTGAGAACGTGGACATGTGGGCAGGCGAGACGATCGCGTAGTCCACGCCCTTGCCCTGATTCAGGTAGACGAAGTAGTCCTTCTCGAGCCCCAGTTCGCTGTTACGGTGCAGGACGAAATTGACCGGTTTGCCATAGTACTTCTTGACCAGTTCCTCGAATTTGAGCAGCGTCTTATTGAAGGCGTGCTCATCGTTGAACTGGACCGCACCATGCAGCGTAATCGTCTCGGCGCGGACTGCGGTCGACGTGATGGCAGCGGCGAACATGGCAGCAAGTACGACACGGATGACGGTGTTCATGTTGATCCTCTAGGGTAGTAGGAACGAGGGGCGAGGGACGAGGGGGGAGAGCCAAATCCGATTAAATCTGATGCATCCCTCACCCCTCGTCCCTCTCCCCTCGCCCCTGATCTCATCGGTGAAAGTAGGTGACTTTGCCGAGCACTTCCTGATTGACCACGCTTTTCGGCACGCGGCCGGCGGCGAGGTCGCGGCACGCACTGAATACGCTCGCGGCGATGGTATTGATGCACTCGTCGGTCAGGCAGATGTGATGCGGCGTGACCACGAT
>JANMYN010000621.1:0-4150 GCA_031382195.1 Betaproteobacteria bacterium | reverse complement strand
CCAGGCCTATCGGGAACGCTACAAGGACGTCAAAGACGATTACTACTGGACAACCCAGTACCTGGCACTGGAGATGCTGGCCAAGGCCATGGATCAGGCCAAGTCGACCGATCCCGTCAAGGTCGCGAAGGCGCTCGAGGGGATGAAATTCGAGGGCGACAGCGGCGAAGTCATGATGCGCGCCGACAATCACCAGTTGATCCAGCCGTTGTATATCTCGACTTACAGCAAGGTGGACGGCAAAGACGTGAAACTCGACGTCGAACGAACCGGCAACGGCTTCAAGACCGACATCCGCATCGAGGGCAAGGACACCGTGATGCCGACCACATGCAAGATGGAGCGGCCGTAATAAACGGCCATTGACGGCATATTCAGCAGACCTGAACTCCGGGGCGGGGGACGGGCTTGGTAGATTGCATTATTTATGCAACTTACCAAGCCCCATGGCCTCCTACGGTGCAGTCCCCCTTCTCGCCCCGCCTTGAGTCTTTCGCGAAAGGCATGCTACGGTGCGGTCCCCTTGCCAAGGATAATCATGTCCGACGCTGCGTCTGCATTCGAGTCAATCATCAGCCTGTCTGTTCGCATCGCCACTGGCCGCCTCAGCCCCGTGAAGTATGCCGAGGAACTGCTCGGCAGAATCGATGCGCTCGACGCGCGCCTGCGCTCATTCATCCGGGTCATGCCAGATCATGCTCTGGCGCAAGCCCGGGCCGCGGAGATTGCACTGAAGAGCGGCGCGGATCTGGGAATCCTGCACGGCATTGCCTACGCGGCGAAGGATCTCTTCGACGTCAAAGGCGTGCCCACGACCGCGGGCACGCACCTGCTGGCGAATAACGTGGCCGGACAAGATGCCACGGTCGTTCGCAAACTCGCCGCGGCCGGAATGGTTCTCGTCGGCAAGACGCACACCGTGCAGTTCGCCTATGGCGCCGCCGGAATCAACCACGATCACGGCACACCGCATAACCCCTGGCATTCGCTGCCGCATGCGCCCGGAGGCTCGTCGAGTGGCAGCGCCGTGGCGGTGGCTGCGGGCCTGGTGCCGATGGCGCTCGGAACTGATACGGGTGGATCGGTTCGCGTGCCCGCTGCGCTGTGCGGGATCGTGGGATTGAAGACAACCGTGGGACGTGTGAGCCGTACGGGCGTCTACCCGCTTTGCTGGACGCTCGACAGCGTGGGACCCATCACGCGAACAGTCGAGGATGCCGCGCTCGTCTATCAGGCAATGCAGGGGGCGGATCCGCGCGACGAGTCCACGGTTGGAATCGCATTGCACGACGTATTGCGCGGTCTCAAGGATGGTGTGAAAGGCCTGCGCATCGCGTTCGGCGAGACGCTCTTTTTCGATGACGTCGATAGCGAAGTGGAGAAGGCCGTCCGCGAGGCCGGTCAGGTGTTCCGCTCGCTGGGTGCGCAGGTCTCGAGCCTCGCCGTGCCCGAGGCCGCGGCGGCGTGGGCGGAGAAAAATCGCCCGCTCCTGATCCCCGCGGAGGCGTGCGCAGTAAACCGCGAGTTGCTCGACAATCATCTCGCCGAACTCGATCCTGTGATCGGGCCACGCATGCTCACGGGACGGACGCTTTCCGCCCCCGACTACTTCGCATTGCTGCGTCGATTCGCGGATTTGCAGGCACAGGTCCAGTGGACCTTGCGCGACGTGGATGCCTTGCTTGTCCCGACCACGATGGCGCCCGCGTGGCCGTTGGCAGCGATCGACGCCAGCCCGGAGGGCTATCTCGATTACAACATGAGGGTCCACCGCAACACCGGCCTCGGCAACATTCTCAACCTCTGCGCCGTATCGGTGCCCTGCGGATTCACGTCCACGGGAATGCCGATCGGCCTCATGATTTACGCAAAGGCGTTCCACGAGGACATGGCGCTCCGGGTAGGCCACGCCTTCGAGCAGGCGACACAATGGCACACCCGTCGCCCCGACCTCGCGTGGATGGCAACGGCGGCCGGCGCCGGCAACCCCTAGTGCCCTGCATTCAATGTATTTTCGCGAAGCCCAACGGAGCGAAAAGACGGGGTCGGCTCGGTGCGGGCTAAGTGTCTCGGCTCAGGGGCGCGCGGTATTTGGGCGCATCCCCTGGATTGCCGAGTCGGCGGACTTTTCGTCCGCGATGGCTTCCAATACCCAATGGACGAATCGCTGGTGGTCCCAGGCACAAGGATAGTGTGTGGCCCCGAGTCGAACGAGTACCAATTCGCGAGACGGAATGATTGTGATGAACTGCCCCTCATATCCGATGGCGTGAAAGGTGTCACCGGGCAGCGGAAGAACGTCGCTGCCGCAGCGGTATTCCTTGGGAATCCGTAACCAGAAATGCGCGCCGTACGGCTGGTCGGGGACGCGCAAACCCGGTGAGCGCGTGTATGCCACCCATCCCTCCGGCAGGATGCGCCGGCCGTCCCATACGCCGTCGTGGAGATATAGCAATCCAAATTTGGCCCAGTCGCGCGCGGTCGCGTACATGAAGGAGGAACCCACAAACGTGCCCACTGCGTCAGTTTCCATCACCGCGCTGGTCATGCCAAGTCGGTCAAACAGCGCGCGGCGCGGGAATTCCAGATAGTCTGCATCACCGACAATCTGTCGCATCGCGTAGGCGATGATGTTGGTGGTTCCGCTCGAATAGCGCCATCGCGTACCTGGCTCTGCTTCGAGCGGCTTTGCGGCGGCATAGGCCGCCGCGTCTGGTACGCCCAAGAGCATGTGGGTCACGTCCGCGAACGGGTTGCCATAGTTTTCGTCGAACTGCAGGCCACTCGTCATGCGCAGCAGTTGGTTCCAGGTGACGTTGCGGCGCGGGTCACCGGACCCACGCCACTCTGGTATGGGCACCGAGTCCTCCAGAGAGATCGTTCCCGCGTTTGCGAGAACGCCGACCAGCGCGTTGATCACGCTTTTCGTCATCGACCAGCCGACGAGCGGAGTGTCCTTCGCAAAACCGTGGGCGTAACCTTCGGCAACCAATCGCCCCTTGTGGACAACCACTACCGCACGCGTACGCCGCGGAAGAGCCGGCGTGGGCTCCGAAAGCGCCCACTTCAACGCGGCATCCAGCCGGCTCCGGTCCATCGACGGAGATGCCCTGTCCGCAATCGCAAGAGAATCGACTACCGCTTTCCGCTCGCCCTGGCCCGGTGACGGATCGCCCGCGCGTGACCAGGCCGAACTGACCGCTCCCGGCGGAATGATGGCGCACCCCAGGCCCGGCCGATATACGGCCGTTCGTCCGATCAGCCCGAAGAACTCCGCCGTCACTGCGCGCGAATTGCGATCAACTCGCACATCGATATGCCGCAACACGGCGAGATCGTCGGCCGACACGTCGGTGTCGAGAAGTGACCGGAACTCGCGATGCGATACGAACATACCCGAGCAAATAACTTTTGCCTTATACGCCGCGCCGATTGATACGAGCCGCGAACCGTAGATTGAGATACCCATTGCGGCGCTCAGAGCAACAACTGCAATTCCCGCAACAACCGTCTTATGCGCTTTCTTCATTGATTAATACGTCACTAGTGGCCTTTGCTGAAGGCCGGCGCTCAGCCGGGGCCCGGGCGAAAAGACGGTGTCAGACCCTGTAGTGTGTATCGTCTATTTATTCCTCACGGTTAACAATGCGACCGATCGCGGAGTAGTGCAAGCTCACCGCACGGCCGATCTGCGACAGGTTGTAATCCTGGTCCAAATGCGCATTGCGGACGGCTTGATCGCGCTACGATTTATCGGATCGGGCCGCGGCGCCAAAGAACTTCGTTAGCTTCGGTCGAGCCGCGAAGCGTTGCGCACGGGGAATCTCCCGAGTTGGCGCTTGTCCCGAAATTCCGGTCCTCGTCGTCGTGGAAGATGTCCTGCTGGGCGTCCCCGCGGAACGTGACGTGATACAACGCACCGCGGAACTCGATTCGAAGCGAGCGCGCCATGCCGCAGGATTGGCGCGCGAGAACGCATGGAACAAGATCTGGCCCTCATGGCGTACTACCTTTTTTTCAATACCCGGCTGACGGGTGCCCTCGAGGGGTACGCAAAGGGACACGAAGGAAAGCGAAAACAATATCATTAAAAGTATCTGCAGGCGCAGCATCCCCCCGAGGAGTCGAGGGTAACGTTCCTTAATGCGCC
>JANMYN010000525.1:0-3365 GCA_031382195.1 Betaproteobacteria bacterium | reverse complement strand
CACCGTGTCTCCGCGCCGCAACTCGTCCGGCACTTTGACCTCCACGGGTATGACGGTTCGGGTTATCCGGTAGCCGCTGGAAAGCGGCTGTTTCAACGGGATCGCAGCGCGGCTCTGCACCGTGACCCAGGGCTTGCCGCTACCCGTCTGCGCGTCCGAAAGCGTCGCCTGCCCGTCCGGCCAGTTGAAATCGAAGCTGCCGCCTTGCGCCTGATTCTCCCATTCCAGAATGTTTTGCTGCGTTTCCAGCCGCGCCTGCACCTGACCGGCAACCGGCTCGGATTCGAACTTTGCCGAGTATTTTTCCAGCGCGAGGACGCCCCACGCGTTTGCCACCGTGGTGTTCCAGCGTCCATGCTGCTGGCGCCCGAGCGTCCCGCGCACCAGCCGGGGAATATCCTCGCGCCATTTGTCGTCGTCCACTACGGCAAGCAGCATGCGATTGGCGTTGACGTCGCCCGAGATCATCAGCCACCAGAGATAATCCAGTCTCTCGGTGGAAAATCCCATGGTGGTGCCCTGGAAATTGAGCCGCGAACGCAAGATCTGCTGCGTTTCGGCAAGATGCTTTTCGCGATCTTTGAGACCGTCGCTGCGCTTCATCAGGCTCTGCCAGTCCAGCACTGCCGATGTCGGCCAAAGGTTCGGCGCTGCTTCGATAGAGCCAAGAAGGTTTGGCTCGACCGGCTGATAGCGTGACAACGCCTCCAGCGCCGCGACTTTGCGGATCGTCAGGTCCGCGGTCTGCAACGGAGAATCGCGTCCAGCGCGTCCGGCAACGAAGTTACGCAGGGCTTCGCGCATGCGCGACAGTGAAACCGCCGGAATCTCCCAGCCCGCTTCGCTCCCAATGGCAAGCACATAAGCAGTCAGCGTATCGCTGCCGAGCCGTTCCGATGCAAAGTATTTCACGAAGCCGTCGCGGTCCAGGAAGGACGGCAGTTCGTCCATCGTGCGCGCCCACAACGCCTTGTCGCGCAAGGCGACAGCGCGAGACGCCCGCTGCTCCAGGCAGGTGTAGTTATACAAGCTCATGAACTCGCGCACGCCGGGAAGATCGTCGGCGAGCTTCGGGGCGAGTGCGACGCGGATGCCGCCGCGGCCCGGCACGGCGTCGTCCGGGATTTTTACCGCAAGATCAAGCGTACGATCGAGCTGCGCCAGCGTCACCTGGAAAGTGCGCACCGGCACGGCGGGAATGACTTTCTGCTGCACCTTCAGCCGGTCGGAGATCGGCTTGCCGGTCGTCCCCACCTCCGTCACGGCGACTTCCCAGCGCAGTTGAACAACGTTGAACGGCGCAGTGACATCCCAGCCGATTTCGCGCGCCGCGCCGGGCGCGAGCGTAACGCGTAATGCCGGCAAGGCCTGGCCGGCGACGTTGCCGCTGACCTCGACATCGGTCTGGCGTTGCGACCCATTGCGCACCGTGAAGTGCGCGTCGAAGCGATCCCCTTCCCGGATGAGCGGCGGCAGACCGGACAACAACATCAGATCCTGGGTTGCGCGAATCGAGGTCTGGCCGGTGCCGAACAAGCCGATGCCGGAGTCGGCTACCGCAATGACGCGGAACGAAGTCAGCGAATCATTCAGCGGGATATCGACGCTCGCGCGTCCTTTTTCGTCGAGCGCCACCTTCGCTTTCCAGAATAGCAGCGTGTCGAACAACTCGCGCGCAGTCTGGCGCCCGCCCCCGCCGCCCTGCACCAGCGCCTTGCGGCCGTAGTGGCGCTTGCCGACTACCTGCATCGACGCGGTCGAGGTATTCACCTCGATGCCGCGCGGCCGCATCATCGCATCCAACAATTTCCAGGAATCGTTCGGCAGCAGCTCGAGCAACCCTTCGTCGACGGCCACGATGGCGACCTCGCCGGATTTCGGCGGCTTGCCGCCGGCACGTTGCGTAACCTGCACCGAGACATGCGCTTTGTCGCGCACCTTGTAGACATCCTTGTCGGCGCTTACCTTGACCGCGAGTTCGTGCGCGCGCCAGCCCACCTGGATTTCCGCAACGCCCATTTTGAACGCCGGCTTGCCGAGATCCACCAGCGCGGTCGCCTGAACCTCGGAGACGCGGCCGCGCACGACCAGCACCGATACGAATACATTCGGCGCGTAATTGCCCTTCAGGGGAACCTTGATCACCGGCGCATTGCCGGACAGTTGCTGCACGAAGGAATCGACGACGCCTTCGCGCTCCACCGTCACCAGCGCGGTAGCCTGGCGAAACGGCATGCGCACCTGGAACTGCGCCGTCTGCCCGGGCTCGTAGCGCTTGCGTTCGGGAATCACGTCCATGCGGTCGTCGTTGGCCTGGCCGAACCACCAGGCTTCGTTGCCGGCAACCCAGGCCGATGCATTCGCGTAGGAAAGATTGCCGTCTTTATCTTTCGCGACCGCACCCATGATGATATTCCCGGACACAGGCGGCTTCAGCGTGCAGAAAACGCGACCCTTTTCGTCGGTTCTGCCCTGGCAGGTTGTATCGAGTTTCCTGACTTCGGCGCCGCTCTCGTACCCATAGAAGCCGCCGATCAGGCGCTTGCGGTGCGAAAACATGTTGCGCACGTAAAGTTGCACGTCGACTTGCTGCTGTTTCACCGGCTTGCCGCTAAGATCGAGCGCGAGCACCTGGAATTTCAACTCGTCTTTCGAGACCGTCCAGGCGTCGGGTTTGATGCCGATCAGGATCTTCGATGGCCACAGCGGCACGCGCGTCGAAGTCGTGAGCTTTTCCCCATTTGGATCCGAGTATTCGAGTTCCGCGTTGATTTCCTGCGGGCTGTCGGTGGCTGGCAAGCCCGGCAGCGTCACGCGCGCCGCGCCAGCGCCGTCGAGGCCGAGCTCGATGGTCTTCAGCGGCCGGATTCCATTGGCGGGCTGCGCCGGGACCGGTTCCTCGGCGTCCCCGTCGCCAAGCTCGTATTCGCCGGCGAACCACTGCGCGCCTGCCGGTTGCTCCATGCCCTCGACCACCTTGCCGTTGGCGAACACGAATCCCTCATAGTCGGGGAACACAACGCTCTTGGGGCGCACCACCGCGCGCACCTTCACCGGCGCATAAGCTGCGGCGCCGCCGGCGAGATAGCGCAATTGCAGATCGAGATCCACGCTCCTGGCGTTGGTCTGTGCGGCTTTCGGCCCGACGATTTCCGCCTTCATCAGTGGCACGCGAAATTCCTCGACGCGAAAACTGCCGGCAGGGCGCGTGATACCGCGCGCGCCGGGACGCACGTCCAGCGTGTCGGTCATCTGCACGCTGTAAATACCTTTCTTCGCGCCCTCGGGAATCTTCCAGGTACTGTCGGCAATGTTGCGTGCGTCCCAGTTGACCGGCACTTCGTATTTCTGATCGCTACCCTGGT
>JANMYN010000497.1:0-2088 GCA_031382195.1 Betaproteobacteria bacterium | reverse complement strand
GATGAAGACAGGGTTGCCGACATCGGCATGCATATGAAATCCGGCAGCCTCGGCGCGCTGCAACCCGGCAAGTTCGGGATCGTGCTGGGCAGCGAACTGGCGCTGAGCATCGGCGCCCGCGTCGGCGACAAGATCGTGGTGATCGCGCCGCAGGGACAGGTGACGCCGGCCGGTATCATGCCGCGACTCAAGCAATTCGTCGTCGTCGGCATCTTCGAAGTCGGCATGTACGAATACGATGCCGGGTTGGCACTGATTCATCTCGACGACGCCCGGAAACTCTATCGCATGGAAGACAAGGTTTCGGGCGTGCGCCTGAAGCTGAAAGATCTTTTTGCGGCGCCGCGCGTCGCCCGTGAACTCACGCATACGCTGGACGCGGATGTCTATGTCGCCGACTGGACGCGCAGTCATGCAAATTTTTTCCGGGCGGTGCAGATCGAGAAACGCGTGATGTTCATCATCCTGCTGCTCATCGTTGCCGTCGCCGCGTTCAACATCGTTTCCACGCTGGTCATGGCGGTAACCGACAAGCGTGCCGACATCGCCATTCTGCGTACTTTGGGGGCCGCGCCCGGGGAAATCATGAAGATTTTCATTATCCAGGGCGCGCTGATTGGCGTGATCGGTACGCTTGTTGGCGTGCTTTGTGGCGTGCTGCTCGCCTTGAACGTGGACGTCGTGGTTCCGGCCATAGAGCGCCTGATCGGAGTGCAGTTCCTGGCAAAAGATGTGTATTACATCAGCGACCTGCCGTCAGACCTGAACCTGCAGGATGTCGTGGTCATCGCGTTGACGTCCTTTGCCCTGAGCCTTGCCGCTACCTTGTATCCGAGCCTGCGTGCCGCCCGGGTCAATCCAGCCGAGGCGCTAAGGTATGAGTAACATTAACGCGAACGTGGTCCTTTCCTGCCGCAATCTGCAGAAGATTTTCCGGCAGGGCGATTACGCAGTGCCAGTACTTGGCGGAGTCGATATCGAAGTGCGGCGCGGCGAAACGGTAGCCATCGTCGGCGCGTCAGGTTCCGGCAAGAGTACGCTGCTGCACCTTTTAGGGGGGCTCGACTCTGCTACATCGGGTGAGATTCTGATCATGGGGCACCGGCTGGACGAGCTCGGCGAAAAGGAAAAGGGGCGTGTGCGCAATCGTGGTCTGGGCTTCGTATACCAGTTCCATCACCTGCTGCCGGAGTTTACGGCGCTGGAAAACGTGGCGATGCCGCTGCTGATCCGCCGCATGGACGCCGAGCAAGCAAGACAGCGTGCCAGCCGTGTGCTGGAGCGCGTCGGGCTGAGCGCGCGCGAGAGCCATACGCCGGGCGAGCTGTCCGGTGGCGAGCGTCAGCGCGCCGCGTTGGCGCGGGCACTGGTCACCGAGCCGGCGTGCGTGCTCGCCGACGAGCCGACCGGCAATCTCGATCGCCATACCGCAGAGGGCGTGCTCGACCTCATGCTCGAACTCAATCGCGCGCTTTCCACAAGCTTGATCGTGGTCACCCACGATCCGACCATCGCGAAACGGATGCAGCGAACGCTGCGTCTGGAGGATGGAAGACTTAAACAAGACTCAGGACTCAGGACTTAGGACTCGGATGAAAGCGGTAGCATCGCTTACCTGAGTCCTGAGCCTACCGTCCTCAGTCCTGCCCTTAATATTCGACCGGAATCGTGTCGAGCGAACGCCACAGATACCAGGTAGCCACCGTTCGCCATGGCTGCCACGCGCCGGCAATGTGCCGGATCTTGAGCTTGGACAGCGGCTTGCCGTTGTTGTAGTGCAGGCTCATCGCGCGCTGCAGGCCGACATCGTCCACCGGCAGGATGTCAGGCCGCATCATGAAAAAAATCAGGAACATTTCTGCGGTCCAGCGGCCGACGCCTTTGACGCGGGTCAGTTCGGCAATAAGTTGCTCGTCGTCGTGATCGCTCCAGCCGGTTGTATCGAGCGATCCGTCCAGAAAATGTTCTGCCAGGTCGATCAGGTGGGTCGATTTCGTGGTGGAGAGGCCGCAGGCGCGCAGCTTCGACGGATCCATGCGCACGATGGCGGCGGGCCCGAGTGCGCCGACCGATTCGAGCAGTTTTTGC
>JANMYN010000465.1:0-1713 GCA_031382195.1 Betaproteobacteria bacterium | reverse complement strand
CATCTCGCCTTCGATTTCCGCCTTCGGTGTCAGTGCCGCAACCGAATCGATCACGACCACGTCCACCGATCCGGAGCGCACCAGCATGTCGGCAATTTCCAGTGCCTGCTCGCCATTGTCAGGCTGGGAGATCAGCAGTTCAGAGACGTTGCAGCCAAGCTTTTGCGCATATTGAGGATCGAGCGCGTGTTCGGCATCGATGAACGCCGCGGTGCCGCCGATTTTCTGCATCTGGGCGATAACCGACAAGGTCAGCGTGGTCTTGCCCGAGGACTCAGGACCGTAGATTTCGACGATGCGCCCGCGCGGCAGGCCGCCGATGCCAAGGGCCAGGTCAAGGCCCAGCGAACCGGTGGAAACGACCTCCACATCCTTGGCAATGTCTTTTTCGCCAAGGCGCATGATCGAACCCTTGCCGAACTGTTTTTCTATCTGGGAAAGGGCGGCGGCGAGCGCTTTGCTCCGATTTTCGTCCATGCAGTTTTCCTCTTTGGTTAACGCGGCATTATTGCATAACAAGTCAGGCCGCCGGCGTGGCGATTTGGGCACTTTCGCGGGGGCCGTCCGCCGCTGATCGGAATCTGCGCGGGCTGGTTAAAGGCACTGGGGGTTTTGCCGTAACCAGAGCATGTTGGCCGCAACCGTTCCCAGAAAAATCAATCGTTTCGAGATTCAGCGCACGCTCGGCGCGGGCGCGCAGGGGACGGTTTATCTGGCCCGCGATACGCGGCTCAACCGGCAGGTCGCGATCAAGACGCCCGTGGTTGGCGGCAAGGCGCAGGAACACCGGCGCCGTGTCGATACCCTGCTCGCCGAGGCGCGCATGGTCAGCCAGCTCTCACACCCGAACGTGGTCCCGTTGTTCGATGCGGGCGAGGAAAACGCCCTGCCTTTCCTGGTGTTCGAGTATGTCGAGGGCACCGTGCTTGCGCGAATTATCAAGTGCGAGCGACGGCTCTCGCCAGCGCGTGCCGTCACCATCGCCGTCGAACTGCTCGCTGCGCTCGGCTACGCACATAGCAAGGGCGTGATGCACCGGGACATCAAACCCGGCAACATCATGCTGCGACCTTTATGCGGCCGGCGTCGTGCTCTATGAAATGCTGACAGGGAGGCCCGCCGTCGAGGGCCGCAACGTCCTCGAGATTTTACATCACGCCGCCAATGAACCCATCTCGCCGCCTTCGAAATTGAATCCGGAAGTCGACGATAAGCTCGACGATCTGGTATTGAAGGCACTGGCTTCCGAGCCGGAACGCCGCTATGCAAGCGCCGAAGAAATGGAACAGGCGCTGCGCGACTACCTCGACCCCGCAGCCAGCCCCGACGGTCCCGGCGCGGAAGCCGGTGGCACGCTCGAGTTCCTGCTGCGGCGAATGCGCCACAAGAGTGACTTCCCGGCCCTGGCCAACACAATCAGCACGATCAATCGCGTCACCGACTCCGTCGGTGACAATGCATCCGCCCTGTCCAACACCATCCTCAAGGATTTCGCGCTGACCAACAAGCTGCTGCGGCTGGTCAACACGGCCTACTTCGGACAGTACGGCGGCACCATCAGCACCGTTTCGCGAGCCGTCGCCATTCTCGGCTTCGGCGCCAACGTCGACGAGATCATCCGCAAGGGATTTGCCATCCCGATCAGCGGCTCGCGCGATGTCTTCCAGGCCGCCATCGCCAATGGCGCCGACATCCTGATCGAAGACGCCGATG
>JANMYN010000419.1:0-4286 GCA_031382195.1 Betaproteobacteria bacterium | reverse complement strand
GTCATCGTGATGCCGCGCTTTACGCCGCACGTAAAGGTCGAGCAGACGCGCGCCTTTGGCGCGGAAGTCATCCTGCACGGCGGGAATTTCGACGAGGCGAAAGCGCATGCGCTCGAACTCATGACCGCGCGGCGGCTCACGCTGGTGCACCCCTACGATGACGAAAAAGTCATGGCCGGTCAGGGCACGATCGCACTGGAAATGCTCGCCGCGCAGCCGGACCTCGATGTAATGATCGTGCCGGTGGGCGGAGGCGGCATGATCGCGGGCATGGCGGTCGCGGCCAAGGGGGTCAAGCCCGACATCGAAATGATCGGCGTGGAAACCTTGCGGTTTCCATCCATGTACTCGGCATTGAAGGGATTGAAGCCGGAGTTCGGCAGCAATACGATAGCCGACGGTATCGCGGTCAGGGAGCCCGGAAAACTGACGATCGAGATCATCCGCAGTCAGGTCGACGACATCGTCCTGGTTGACGAGGGCGATATCGAAGAGGCAATGCTGTTGCTGCTGGAAATCGAAAAGACGGTCGTTGAAGGCGCCGGCGCCGCCGGGCTGGCAGGTCTGCTGCGCCACCGCGAACGATTCGCCGGAAAAAAAGTCGGCGTCGTGCTCTCCGGCGGAAACATCGATCCGCTCACGCTGGCCGACATCATCGAGCGCGGCATGGTGCGCGCCGGACGATTGACGCGCTTGCAAGTTCAGCTACGCGATCTGCCCGGCTCGCTGGCGAAAGTAACCGCGGCTCTGGCCGAGGCCAACGCCAATATCGATGAAGTCCACCACGAACGCGCCTTTACGCATCTGCCAGTGCAGTCCGCCGTCGTGGATTTCGTGCTGCAGACGCGGGGACACGATCATGTGCGGCAGATCATCGTCGCGTTGGAAGCGGCGGGGTTCAAGGCGCGGCTTCACAATACGGACTGAAAGAGCAGGGACGAGGGACGAGGGATGAGGAAAATCGGTCTTAAAATTCACCAAGTCCTCACCCCTCGTCCCTCGCCCCTGGCTCAGCGGCGTCAGCCGTTCGCCAAGGCGCGGTCCAGAAAATCCAGCCTGTCCTGTCCCCAGAACAATTCCTCTTTGAAGACGTAGGTCGGCGCGCCGAATACCTGGCGCGCAATGGCTTCATCGGTGTAGGCTTCGTAACGTGATGCTGTTTCCGCCGCGTTGGCCTGCTTGATCAGCGCGCTGCTGTCCAGTCCGGCACCGCGAATCACCGCGGCGACCTCGGCTTCATCGGCCATGTTCTTGTCTTCGGCCCAGCATGCACGCATCAAGCCGCCAGCCAGTGTCAGGGCTTTATCCGCATCGCCCGCTGCAATGATGGCCAGGGTCGCGAGCCTGGCGTCGTAGGGAAAATATTTCGGTTGGATGTTCATTGGCACCCCGAGGTGGTCGCGCCAGCGCGCCAGTTCGACCAGGCGATAGGCTTGTCGCTGCGCGGGACGTTTGGCGACTGGCAATCCGCCGGACAACGGAAAGATGCGCCCATAATCCACCGGTTTTGGCGCAATCGAGGCGCCGCGCTTGCGGGCGATGTCCATAAAACGCCCATGGCCCAGGTAACTCCAGGGCGACATCGGAGAAAAGTAATAATCAATGATCTTTGCCACGCGTAACTCCTCTTGCTATCGTTGTGGGTAATGGCACGAATGTGGCCCGCAGTTTACCATCGGCGCTTGCGTAGGCGACGCGGCTGCACCGCATCAAGCCAAGGCGGCCATCCGGTCGCCGGCGCGAAATCGGAACGGAGGAAAGCAATAATGAATTGGTTGCAAGTGCTCGTGGGGTCGACGGCGTTGCTATGCGCCAGTTCTGTTCAGCCGCAGGAAATCATGTTGAAGGTGCACCATCCACTGCCGCCATCGTCGACTGCTCACGAAAAAGTGCTCGAACCCTGGTGCGCGAAGCTCGCCCTGGATTCGAAGAACCGCATCAAGTGCCAGATCTATCCGTCGATGCAACTGGGCGGGTCCGTACCGCAGCTCTACGATCAGGTAAAAGATGGCGTGGTCGATGTGATCTGGACGGTCGCGGGTTATTCCGCGGGCCGCTTTCCGAAGTTGGAAGTCTTCGAATTGCCGTTCTTCATGAATAACACCGAATCCGCCAGTAAGGCGGTTTGGG
This sequence comes from Betaproteobacteria bacterium, assembly GCA_031382195.1. Classification (GTDB taxonomy): domain Bacteria; phylum Pseudomonadota; class Gammaproteobacteria; order Burkholderiales; family JACQAP01; genus JACQAP01. The sequence goes on along the minus strand of JANMYN010000419.1, from coordinate 2,156 downwards.
ATTACGTTCAGCAGTACGACGCCGATGAATTCAAGGACGTGCATCCCATCGCATTTCATGTGCATGGCGGCGGGGTATTCAGCATGATCAAGAAGCCTATCGTGCATCGCTCGGATTTGCGCGGAATGAAAGTTCGCGCACCAACACGCCAGACGACGAAAATGCTGGCAGCCCTCGGCGCCACGCCGATCGGCATGCCGGTTCCGCAGGTGCCCGAAGCGTTGTCGAAAGGTGTCATCGACGGCACGCTCCTCCCCTACGAGGTGATGCCGGCGCTCAAGGTCGACGAGCTGACCAAGTATCACAGCGGTCCCGATGCTTCGCAGCCGATGATCTACACCTCGGTCTTCATCATTGCCATGAACAAGGCCAGGTACGATTCCTTGCCGGCCGACCTGAAGAAAGTGTTCGACGCAAACAGCGGCATCGGACTGTCGGGTCAGCTCGGACGCCTGTTCGCGGAAGTCGAAGTGATCAACAAGAAGAAAACTGGCGGCGTGGTAAACGTCATCTCGAACCAAGAAATCGAGGAATGGAAAAAAGTCGTGCAGCCAGTGACCGATGGGTGGGTCGAGGATGCCAATGCCAGGGGCGCAGACGGCAAAGCGCTGCTCAAGGCCGCGCACGACCTGATCACCAAGCACAGCAAGTAATCTTTTAATCTCACCACGAAGCCACGAAGTACACGAAGTGTCACGAAGAAATGCTGAAGAATGGAAGTATAGAGCTCGTATTCAGCGAGCCCATGCAATCAGATATCGGGCGCGACAGGAAGGCTGCATTCCCCGCGAGGTTTCTTTGTTTTTCTTCGTGTTCCTTTGTGTTCCTTTGTGTACTTCGTGGCTTCGTGGTGAGATTTGTGATGTGCTTGTGCGGCCGGATGTCTTGAGTCAGGCGTCGCCCCACACCTCCCGCGCAGTCTCGACGACCAGACGCAATTTCGCGGCCTGGCTCTCGCGGACGATGTCGTTGCCGTGCACGGTGCTGGAAAAACCACATTGCGGCGAGAGGCATAGCTGGTCCAGTGGGACGTGGCGCGATGCCTCGTCGATGCGCCGCTTGAGCCCTTCCTTCGATTCGAGGTCGCCGACCTTGGTGGTCACGAGCCCGAGCACAACGGTCTTGCCCTTCGGCACGAAACGCAGCGGTGCAAAACTGCCAGAACGCACGTCGTCGTACTCCAGAAAATAGCCGTCGACCGCCAATTCGTTGAACAACACTTCGGCCACCGGCTCGTAGCCGCCTTCGGCGGCCCACGCGCTGCGAAAGTTTCCTCTGCACAGATGCACGCACACGGCCATGTCCGCAGGCCGCTCGGCAATGGCGGCGTTGATCAGTCGGGCGTAGCGGCGCGGCAATTCATCCGGATCGTCGCCGCGCTGACGCGCGCCTTCGCGCATTTTTGGGTCGCACAGGTAGGCGAGATTGGTGTCGTCCATCTGTAGATAGCGGCAGCCCGCGTCGCCGAGCGCTTTGAGTTCGGCGCGATAGCAGGCCGCCACGTCATCGTAGAAAGCAGGTTCCAGATCCGGATAGGCTTCTTTGCTAATCGCCCCGCGGCCGCCGCGGAAGTGCAGCATGGTCGGCGATGGAATGGTGACCTTCGGTAACTGCTTCGTCGCAGATTTGAGGAATTCGAAATCGGCGAGCTGGATTGGGCGCCCGTGGCGCAGGGGGCCGGTGACATGCATGACCGGCGGGGAAAAATCGACGTTACCCCCGGCGCTGCGAAAGCTGACAGCAATACCGCCCTTGGTCTCGACGCCCTGCAGTTGTTCCAGGAAATCGATATGGAAGTAGGTGCGGCGGAACTCGCCATCGGTGATGCCTTTCAGGCCCAGATCTTCCTGGAAGCGCACAATATCGCGAATTGCGGCGTCTTCCACCTTGCGCAAATCAGCGCGCGACAGGCCGCCGTTCTTGTTCTGCTCCCTTGCTTCGATCAGTGCCTTGGGGCGCAGGAAGCTGCCGACGTGGTCGGCGCGGAACGGCGGTCTGGTTCGTTTGGTTGCGAATTGTTTCGACATGGTGGCCTCGGTGCGAATCGTTACTTGATGCGCTCGAAACGCTGCACGCGCTTTCCGGTATCGACGTCGCCCGTAAAAATGTTGCCCCGCGAATCGATTGCGATCGCATGTACCCAGTGGAATTCGCCG
>JANMYN010000470.1:0-6307 GCA_031382195.1 Betaproteobacteria bacterium | reverse complement strand
ATCCCTGCCCGCGACTCCGCAACTTGGCCTCCCAGCTTGCGCAACTCCGCGTCGAGGAAACCGCGAAGGTCCGTGAAGCGCGAGGCCTCTGCCTGATCGGCAAGTTCGCGCTGTGCCTGCAATTCGCGCGAATGACGCCTGGCATCGAGAAGCACCGTGGTTTGCAGGTACACCGCGAATGCGAGAAAAAGGACGGTAACCATTACGATCATCCCGAGCATGATCAATCCGATGGGCGCCTGGATGTCGGCGACCAGCAATGAAACGGTGGCCGGCGTCGTAATGACGCTCCAGTTGAGCCCGGCGAATACCAGGATGAATGTCAGAACAACCAGCAAAAACAGTGTGGGCAGCCGCATGGGCACCTCCATTACCGGAAAAAGTTGGACCGAGGTGCGATGGATAGGTTCTTTTGTGGCGTAGCGAACGCAGTCACGCCGCAATCCGATTCTTATCCGGACCCGTTCCCCTCTACTTTACGCCAGTTTGCCCACCTTGCGCGGCCGCAACAAGGAAAGTCGGAATGTCAGTTGGTTACTCTCATGTACAGCATCGGCAATTTTTCCGGCAGGCGCCGGATATGATCGAGGACCATGTAATTGCGCATGCCGAAGATGCGCGAGACGTAGCGGTCGGCCTTGGGATCGAGGCTCATGCAATAGGTGAAGATGCCATGGCGGTTGTTCTCCTCCACGGCTTTTTTTGCGTCGAACATCAGGTATTGCGCATCATGCACGTCGATGTCCGAGGGTTCGCCATCAGTGACGAGCAGAATCAGTTTCTTGTGCGCGCGGCGATCCTGCAGGAACGAACCCGCATGGCGCAGCGCCGTTCCCATGCGCGTCGAGAGTTGCCCGGTCATGCCGGCAAGGCGCGATTTTGATAGCTCGCCATAAGGCCGGTCGAAATCCTTGAAGCGGAAGTAGCCGACATCGTGACGGCCATTGGACGAGAATCCGTGGATCGCGAAGCTGTCGCCGATGCGTGCCATCGCGTCGGCCAACAGCACGGTGGCTTCACGCGCCAGGTTCAATACCGTTGTCGAGTCATTGCTGATCCTGTCGTTGGTCGACTGCGATAGATCCAGCAGAACCAGCACCGACAAATCGCGCTGCTGCCGGCCGAGTATTGCGTGCACGCGTGGATCCGGCGCAATGCCGGTGCGCAGATCGATGGAGGCATTGATGCAGGCATCAAGGTCGAGCCGGTCGCCCTCGAGGCGTTTCTTCAGCCTGACGGGGCGCTGCACCTGCACCGCTTTTACCAGGTATTTCACGCGATCGACCAGGTCCTGGTTACGATCGAGGATTTCCTCAATCGAGTCGGGATCGCCTTCGGGGGCCGGCTTTTCCAGCAGGGTGCACCAGGAGGGCCGCTCGCGGGCGATCACGTAATCCCATTCGTCGTAGCGGATCGGCGGCGAGAGCGGTTCTTCCTTGATCGCTTCGTCGTGCTTCGAAGGCGCGGTTAACCTGACCTGCTCTTCTTCGCGCGGCGGCGGCACCGCGCCTTTATCGTCCTCGTCCTCTCCTGTATTCGAGTCGTCGTCGGCAAGCCGTGCTCCCTGCATCACGACATCATCGTCGTCCGGCGACGGCTCGCCCATGTCGCCGAAATCCCAGATACCCTGATTGTCATCGCGGTAAGCCGGTTCGACGACGTACGTCCTGAAGTTAAACTGCACCCGCATCTGGCCCATGTCATTGCCGAGCAAGCCGCCGAGCGCACGGCTGATGGATTGCTCATGCCAATAATCCTTCTGTTCGAAGAACAGGCGGCGCCCCTTCACCACCCACGGGTTGCCGTCTTCGAAATCATCGTCGACAAGCGCGCGTGCAAGCCGCGCCATCAAGGATCCAGAGGTCACGGCGCCACTGGCCTGGGCAACATGGAACGTCTTCCACAGCCTCTGCAGCCCGGGAAATTCGCGCATGGCCAGTTGCTCCACGCGCGCGTCCTCGATCAGCGAAACCAGCGCGACCTGCAGCGGCTTCAAGCTGCCCACCGGAAAACGCTGCGTGGTAAACGCGATGTGAGCTGCGGCGTGCACCGCCGCCGCGCGATACAGCGCCAGCCCCGATTGCCCGGCAAAGCCGCGATAGGATTGCGGCATCCGGATCGTCCATCCGTCGATGGTGGATCGACGTCCCGCGCTCGCTCCCTTGGTATGGATGACTGGCCGCAGCTTGATGTTGCGTCCCCATAAGGCACGCAGGTAAAGCGACAGGCGGCGCTCGACGTCGGGGAATACGGTCTGATCGCCCTCCGCCTGTAACAGCTGGCGGCCTTCTTCGCTGTCGAGCGTGAAATAACGGGCCTGCGCGTTTGGGTCGCGCATGTGCGACTGCACACCGAGCAGGGCCCAGCGCCGCAAGCCATCTAAAGTAAGTTGATCGAGAAGACGATCAAGCCGCTGCAGAATCGGCGCGACTCCCACCGGCGCCAGGCTTGCCAGTTCGGCGAGAAATTCCAGATAGGCGCCGTAGAGCGCGGCATCGCGCAGGCGACGTGCCGCGAAATTGCAGGTCGAGAAAACCTGCTCGGTGGTGCGCGCGTCGGTATGGGCATAAACGGCAAGCGCTGCGTCGATGGTACCAAAAGCGGCTTCTTCGCCGACCTCCCGCGCAAGGGCGGGTGTTTCTCGCAGGTAGGCGAGCACGACGCTCCAACCCAATCCCACCGTCGCCATTTCGCGTGCGCCTTCGAGATAACGCTTCAGGCCATTTTCGCTGAACGAGCGGCTGGCTTCGAGCCAGCCCGACTGCAGCAGCTCCCGCGCGTGCGGCCCCAGGGCCTCGAGCAACTCGCTGTACTCGTCAAGCTTCGCCATGGCCTATCTTTCTAAGTCAAAATCGTCGACGCAGAGATCGCGGAGAAGAAAAGAGAGGCCACAGAGAAAAAGGAAGGAGGTGAGAATAAATTGTCGGGACGTTGGCAACGTGGTCCACCTTCCGAATTGGGCCGACCCGGTTGCGTCTCACATTCCCCAATGAATCCATTCCCATATTCCGTTTCGCTTTCCTCTGCGTCCTCTCTTGTTTTTCCTCTGCGTCCTCTGCGTCAACGCTCTTGACCTAACGCTCTAAAAGCAGGCGCGGATGGTGGCGCCGAGGGCGTCGCGGATATCGGCGTCGTCGGTAATCGGCCTGATCAGCGTAACATCACAGGCGGCCACCGGCTCCACGCCCTGGCCGATCAGCGAGCCGGCGTAGATCAGCATGCGCGTGGAGATCCCCTCTTCCAGACCGTGGCCCTTGAGGTTGCGTGCGCGTTCGGCGATGGTCACCAGCTTGGCGGCGGTTTCCGGACCGACACCTGATTCGTGGCTGACAATTTCAATTTCGATGTCGCGCTGCGGATACCCGAAGTCGAGCGCGCCGAAGCGCTGCTTGGTCGACTGCTTCAGGTCCTTGAGGATGCTCTGGTAGCCGGGATTGTAGGAAATCACCAGCTGGAAATCCGGATGCGCGTGCACCAGCTCGTTCTTCTTTTCCAGCGGCAGCACGCGCCGCGCATCGGTCAGCGGGTGAATCACCACGGTGGTGTCCTGGCGTGCTTCGACAATTTCGTCCAGATAACAGATGGCGCCGTAGCGCACAGCCAGCGTGAGCGCCCCATCCTGCCAGCGCGTACCATCGGCATCGAGCAGATAACGCCCGACCAGGTCGGAGGCGGTCATGTCTTCGTTACAGGCCAGCGTGATCAGCGGCTTCTTCAGTTTCCACGCCATGTGCTCGACAAAGCGCGTCTTGCCGCAACCCGTCGGCCCTTTCAACATCATGGGCATGCGCACGGCGTACGCCGCTTCGAACAGCGCCAATTCATCGGCCACGGCGCGGTAATACGGCTCTGCGTCGATTAGGTATTGGCGGATGATCCCGTTGGCGGGCGTCAGGTTTTCGGTGTCCTGAGGGTTCATGGATTCATTTCCTTTGCAGCGCCGACGCCTCACCAGTCGATGTCAAGTGCACGGGCCGGATCATATCGGCAACACAACAGGCGAATTGTAATGGCCGGCGCGAAAGCACGAATGAGCGTATCGATGACAGCCAAGTCAATGCAATCGGCGGGTGACGGATGGAACGGCACCCGCCGATTGTGCCCGCGACTTTTGGCAGGAGCGGTCTGACCGCAGAAAATCCGGGCCGCGCCGCCTTCGCGCGGCCCACCTGCATAGACCCGATCAGCGATGTGCTGGCTCCTTCTTGTTGGGAATGCCGGGAATCGGCGCTTCGTCGGTACCGACGGTGGTTCTCGTAATCGCCTCCACCATTTCGCGCGTGGCATCCGGGTCCGTGATCCACTTCTTGTAAAAGTCGTATGGGCATGCAGCCACGCCCTTGTCGCCTTCGTGTGAATTGATCAGACCGGTGTAACCGCGGTGCAGCAGCTTGAACAGGTGGTTTTCAGATTGCATATTCTTGCGCGCATCGCGGATCAGCGCTTTCGACAGCGCTGCGTACTGGATGCCGTAATCCTCCTCCCCGCATTCGCCCAATGTGCGGCCGTCGAAGCCGATGATCGCCGAATGGCCAAAGTAGGAATACACACCGTCGAAACCGGCCGCATTCGCCACGGCCACGTAGACGTTGTTGGCCCAGGCCATGGCCTTCGCCATAATCACCTGCTGATCCTTGGCAGGATACATGTAGCCCTGACAGCGCACGATCAGTTCGGCCCCTTTCATCGCGCAGTCGCGCCAGATCTCCGGGTAATTGCCGTCGTCGCAGATGATCAGCGACACCTTCAGTCCTTTCGGGCCTTCGGATACGTAGGTGCAATTGCCCGGATACCAGCCTTCGATCGGCACCCAGGGCATGATCTTGCGGTACTTCTGCACGATCTCGCCCTTGTCGTTCATGAGGATCAGCGTGTTGTACGGCGCCTTGTTCGGGTGCTCCTCATGCCTTTCGCCGGTCAGCGAGAACACGCCCCAGACTTTGGCTTCACGGCAGGCAGCGGCAAATATATCCGTTTCGTCACCCGGGCAGCTGGAAGCGGTGTCGTACATCTCCTTGCTGTCGTACATGATCCCGTGCGTGCTGTACTCCGGAAAAATCACGAGATCCATGCCGGGCAGGCCCACCTTCATGCCCTTGAGCATTTCCGCGATGTTCTTGGCGTTGGCCAGTACCTCTTTCCTGGTATGCATCCGCGGCATCTTGTAGTTGACGACCGCGACGCCGACTGTGTCCTTGCTGCTCGAAATATCACCGTGCATCATGATTGCGTTCTCCTTTTCGTCATTGATCGTTTACAACCGATTCCCAATTGCGCGCGCCTCAGGCGGCGCGATTCATTGCGGGCTATGCGCCCGTCTTCGTTCTCCAATTTCTTTCAACACTCAAACCGTCAGAAAGGCATGAATTTTTGCGGTGTCTACCCGCTCCCTGGTGTCCTCATAGACAAACTCCCCCCTCTCGATGATAAAAAAGCGATCTGCGATTTCGAGCGTGAATGACAGAACCTGCTCTGACACCACCATCGAGAAGTCGCGTTCGGCCTTCAGGCGATTGAGTGTCCTGGCGATGTCCTTGATGATCGACGGCTGGATGCCTTCGGTCGGCTCGTCCAGAATGAGCACTTTCGGGTTCGAGACCAGCGCGCGGGAAATGGCGAGCTGCTGCTGTTGCCCGCCGGACAGGTTGCCGCCCTTGCGATCGCGCATCTCGTGCAAAACCGGAAAGGTGTCGTACACGAACTGGGGCACGGTCTTGTCCGGCATGTTCTCCATTCCGCACAGAATATTTTCCTCGACCGTCAGGTAGGGAAAAATCATCCGACCCTGCGGCACGTAAGCAAGCCCCGCGGCCACCCGCTCATGGCTTCTTCTGCCGAGCAACGGTTTGCCGTCGAGCGCCACGTTGCCGCTGCGCGCCGGCAGCACCCCGATCAGCGACTTCAGCAGCGTGGTCTTACCCATACCGTTGCGGCCCATGATCGCGAGCGTTTCCCGCTCACCGACCGTGAACCCTATGTTACGGATCACGTGGCTGTCGCCGTAGTAGACGTTCAGGTTCTGTACTTCAAGCATCGGCGTTCCACATTTTCAAATGTGTTCCCTTGTCTTTCACCTTTAACCTTTTACCTTTCACCTTTCACCTTACGACTAGTGGCCGAGATACACATCGATGACCCGTTCGTCGTTCTGCACTTGCTCCATCGTGCCTTCGGCGAGCATCTTGCCCTGATGCAGAACGGTGACTTTCTGCGCAATCATCTTGACGAACGCCATGTCGTGTTCGATGACCACCATCGAGAAGTCGCGTTCGGCCTTCAGGCGATTGAGTGTCCTGGCGATGTCCTT
>JANMYN010000385.1:0-3001 GCA_031382195.1 Betaproteobacteria bacterium | reverse complement strand
CGAGGGCGGCGGATTCACCCGCTAGCTGATGGCCTTCGGTAGTCGCATGGAATGGGCCGTGCGGCTCGGCCGGGGGCGCCGTCGCACCGACTTCCAGGACCACATGATAGGCGCGCACCGGCTTGGCGATATTCTTGACTGTCTGCTCGCCAGCAAACTTGAACGACAGGAGCACTTTGCCTTCGACGTGGTCGTAGACCGTGCCGGACACGCACAGACCGCCGGGATCAGCCATAGACTCCAGCCGCGCCGCGATGTTGACTCCGTCCCCATAGACCGTCCCGTCCTCGCGGACGATCACATCCCCAAGGTTGATACCGATGCGGAATTGCATGCGCCGATGCTCGGCAAGTTGACGGTTGCGCCGATCCAGTGCTTTCTGGATCTCCGCGGCGCATTCAACGGCCTCAACTGCACTGTCGAACACGGCCAGCACGCTGTCGCCGGCCGTATCGACTATGCGCCCGCCGTGACGTGCACTGTGCTCCGCAAAGACTTGGCGGTACTCGGTGAGGGACCTTACGGTAGCTGCCTCGTCGTCTCCCATCAGGCGGGAATAGCCAGCCACATCGGCGGCGAGAATGACGGCAAGCCTGCGATTTCCTTCCACCGTGGACTCCGTTACTTGTGCTCGTTTGCGTGCCGCTGGCGATTCTTGTCGCGCAGAAACTCGATAATTTTCCAGATTTCCTCCGGTTTGAGCTGATCGGCAAACGGGGCCATGACGGTGCCGCTGCGCCCCTTGGCGATGGTGTTGAAAATCATCGAATCCGTGGGCTTGTATATCCATTCATCGTCGGTAAGGTCGGGACCGACCGCGCCCTCGGCTTCGTGACCGTGACAGGAATAGCATCCGGTTTTCAGGAACAGCCGTTTGCCCTCGACAGCGGCGGCGGCATCTCCAGCGAACGGATTCTTCAGGTCGTCCACGGCACGTGCAGGCCCGGTCAGCAGCAGTGCCAGCGCGAGGGCGCCGGCGCAACCAAATGAATGCAAATAACCTCGCATGCTATTTTTCTCGCGCTCAAGAAAGATTGTTCGGACATTTGTATCGGCAATCAGTGATCGGCAGTGGAGATCGGTCGCGCAGCGAAAGTGCTTGTCGCCAAACCCTTACTGCCAACCATTAACCGCAAAGGACGCCAAGGACGCCAAGGAAAGCCAAATGCAATAATCAGGTGAGTGTTAAACCCCCGCACAGGTACCTGCGCCGCGACTGGCCCGCGATGCTTACCCTCGCCGTTTTGCTCTTGCCTTTCCCTGGCGTCCCTGGCGGTGGATGCATCGTTGGGGAATCGTTTGAAACGCATAGAATTGTCTGACTGATCAAAAAAGAAGCGGCGAACCCGCCGCCGCTTCTCGCGTCAACGATTGCTCTTATTCGTCGAACAAACCAAACACCGTCACGTAACCGCCCTTGCGGCTGTCCTTGAGATGGGGCGCGCCGCCGCCACCGATGGTGGCCCAGCCGGTCCACCCGCCGAAGCCCGAAGGCACCGCGACGTACTGCTTGCCGTCGATGAAGTAAGTGACCGGGCTGCCGACGATGCCGGAGCCGGTCTGATACGACCACAGTTCCTTGCCGTTGTCCTGATCGTAGGCCTTGAATTCACCCTCGGGCGTGCCGGCAAAGACGAGGCCGCCGCCGGTGGTCAGCACCCCGCTCATGAAGGGCGAGGGCGCATCCACGGTCCACTTCTTGTTGCCGCTCTTGGCGTCGAAGGCGACCAGTTGGCCATGGCCCTTGTTCCACTTGATGCTGCCGATGCCCCAATGCGGCTTGCCTTCGGCGCGTTCACCTTTCGCGCTCTTGATGTCCGTGCAGATTTCGCGGCTGGGGATGAACACCATCTGCTTGGCGGGACTGTAGCTCATCGGGTTCCACCACTTGCCGCCTTCCGAGGCCGGGCAGATGTCCTTGGCCTCGTAGGTGTAGCTCGGCACCTTGTCGGGATTGACGATCGGCCGGCCCTCGGAGGTGAATCCGGTTGCCCAGTTGACCTTGGAGATTTCCTTGCCGTAGACGAATTTGCCGTTGGTGCGATCGATGCTGTAGAGGAAGCCGTTGCGGTCGCCGTGCAGCCAGACTTTTTTCCCGCCCAGATCGGCGAGGATATGTTCGTTGACGCCGTCGAAATCCCACACGTCGTGCGGTGTGTACTGGAAGTGGAACTTGATTGCGCCGGTATCCGGGTCCAACGCCAGCGTGGAATTGGAGTAGAGGTTGTCGCCCTCGCGGCCGACACCGTCCCAATCGGGATTCGGGTTGCCGGTGCCCCAGTAGATGGTGTTGAGCGCCGGATCATATGAACCGGTGATCCAGGCCGATGCACCACCGAACTTGAGATTGTCCGGATCGGAACCCCAGCTGTCCGAGCCTGCTTCGCCCGGCGCGGGAATCGTGTATCGGCGCCAGACTTGTCTGCCCGTGTTGGCGTCGAGCGCCTCGATGAACAACCGCGTCGGGTATTCCGCGCCCGACAGGCCGACGATCACCTTGCCCTTCGCGATCAGCGGCGCCACGGTCATCGAGTAAGCGTTCTTGTAGTCACCCAGCGAGACGTCCCACACCGGCTTGCCAGTCTTCATGTCGAGCGCAACGACATGGGCATCGGGCGTGGCGACAAAAACCTTGTCCCCGTACAGCGCGGCGCCACGATTGCCGATGTCGCAGCACATGTTCTTGCCGGCATCTTCCGGCAATTGATGATTGTATTGCCAGATCATGGCGCCGGTCTTGGCGTTCACCGCGAAGGTGCGACCGTGGGATGCCGTGACATACATCACGCCGTTGTGGATCAGCGGCGTGGTGTTCTGCGCATCGAGCACGCCGAAGGAAAATGTCCACTTCGCTACCAAGCGCTTCACGTTCTTGGTACTGACCTGGTTCAAGGGGCTGAAGCGCGTACTCATGTAATCGCGTCCCACCATGCGCCAGTTGTCGTTTTCCTTGTGCGCGTTGACCAGCATGTCGTCGGTGACACCTTGCGCGAGCCCCTGA
>JANMYN010000381.1:0-2794 GCA_031382195.1 Betaproteobacteria bacterium | reverse complement strand
GCCATTGCGCCAGGGTCCTCCGAAAAAACGGTGGCGTCCGCCATTAAACCTTGCTTCAAACGGACGCAATGTCCGTCTTTGAGATCAATTGCCGGGATGATCAACATGGTTTGAAATCGATTCGCCTCGCCGACCGAACGTGTAATGTGCGGTCAGTCAGAAGCGTACTCGCATAATGAAATCGTGTCAGACGTTAGTCGCCGGGACGGCCCGCCCCTGTACGGATACGCGCCTCGTCCCACTCCAGGCAACGAAATTAGATAACAGACGCAAGCCGGCGGATTGGCTTTTTTCCGGATGAAACTGCACGGCAAAAATATTATTCCTTGCCACGGCGCAGGTAAAGCTCGACGGATACCGGGTGGTTCCGGCCACCAGGCCCTGCTCGGGCGTTTCGACATAGTAACTGTGCACGAAATAAAAGCGACTGCCGTCCGCAACTCCGTCCCACATCGGATGCGAAATGGTCTGGTAGACCTGGTTCCAACCCATATGAGGAACTTTGAGCTTTTCGCCCTGACAGCCTTGGCTGCGCGCGGTTGAAAAGCGCACGACTTTGCCGGGCAGCACGCCCAAACCCGGAGTATCGCCTTCCTCGCTGCGATCGAACAACATTTGCAACCCAATGCAAAGTCCCAGAAAAGGCTTGCTACGCGCGGCCTCGAGCAGGGGCGCGCGCAGTCCGCGCGCATCCATTTCGCGCATGCAATCCGGCATGGCGCCCTGCCCAGGGAATACGACCCGCTCCGCCGCCAGTATGGCGGCAGGATCACTGGTGACGGCGATGACTTTAGCCGGCGCAACGTGTTCCAGCGCCTTGGCTACCGAGCGCAAGTTGCCCATCCCGTAATCGACCACTGCAATATCAATCATGAACCCGTGTTCGCTGCTTCGAACTGACTGCCAGCATACCCTCGCAATTCAGAGGCTTCCCTTGGTGGACGGCAACGTGCCGCTGGCACGGGCATCGAGTTCAACCGCCATGCGAAGCGCCCGGCCGAACGCCTTGAAGATGGTCTCGGCCTGGTGATGTGCGTTGCGCCCCTTCAGGTTGTCGATGTGCAGCGTTACCAGGGCGTGGTTCGCAAATCCCTGGAAGAACTCGTGTACCAGATCGACGTCGAATTCGCCGATTAATCCGCGGGCGTAGTCGACCGAATATTCGAGCCCAGGTCGTCCTGAAAGGTCGATCACCACCCGCGATAACGCCTCGTCCAGCGGAACATAGGCGTGACCGTAGCGGCGAACCCCTTTCTTGTCGCCAATAGCCTTGATAAAGGCCTGTCCAAACGTTATCCCGACATCCTCGACGATATGGTGGGCATCGATATGCAGGTCGCCTTTGGCCTCGATTTCAAGGTCGATCATGCCATGGCGCGCGACCTGGTCGAGCATGTGGTCGAAGAACCCCACGCCGGTCGCGAGCTTGGACTTGCCACTGCCGTCGAGATTGAGACGAACCTCGATCTGGGTTTCAAGCGTGTTACGGGTAACTTGGGCTTGGCGCATGGAATGACGATCTGAAATTTGGCTTCATCCTAACTCAATTACGACATCGTCGACGAAGGCGAGGCCGCCATCGACTCGTTGAGAATTTCCCCCAAGGCTGCTAAGAGGGCGTCGCACTGCGGGTCCGTGCCGACGGTAATGCGCAGGTACGGGGCAATCCTGGCCGGGTTGTGAAAATTTCTCACGACAATACCGCGCCCGCGCAATCGGGTGGCCAGTTCCGCGCCCGTACGCCCGGGATGGCGAACAAATACAAAGTTCGCCGTCGAGGGGACTACCTCGCAATTCAATCTCCGGAGTCCGGCGACCAGACGTTCCCGGCTTCCGATGATTTTGCGCCAAGTCTCCTCGAAATAAGGCTGGTCCTCGATCGCCGCCGCCGCACCGGCCTGGGCGAACCGGTCAAGCGGATAAGAGTTGAAGCTGTCCTTGACCCGGTTCAGCGCCTCGATCAAGTCCGGATGACCTATCGCATAACCCACTCGAAGTCCAGCAAGAGAGCGCGACTTCGACAGGGTATGCGTCACCAGCAGGTTGGGGTAACGCGACACCAGCGGCACGACAGAGACGCCGCCGAAATTCACGTAAGCCTCATCAATCACCACCACGGAGCCGGCGTTCGCTTGCAGCAGTCTTTCGATTTCAATCTCGGCCAGCAGGCGCGCGGTCGGGGCGTTGGGATTCGGAAAGATAATCCCACCATTTGCTCGCAGGTAATCCTCGACATCGATCTCGAACGAGTCGGTCAGCGGAACCTCGCGGTACTCGATGCCGTACAGCCGGCAATAAACCGGATAGAAGCTGTAAGTGATGTCCGGAAACAATACCGGTGCGTCGTGCTTGAGCAGCGCCTGAAAGGTGTGAGCCAGAACCTCGTCCGAACCATTGCCAACGAAAACGTGCGCTGCCGTCACTTCATGGCGCACGGCAATGGCCTGCCGGAGCCTTTCGCTGAGGGGATCGGGATACAGCCTCAGGGTTTCGCTCACTTCTCCACGCAGGGCCTCTAGTACCCGCGGACTTGGGCCGTAGGGATTCTCGTTGGTGTTGAGCTTGACCAGATTGGGCAGCTTGGGCTGCTCTCCCGGAACATAGGGCGTCAGGCGCTTGACAACAGCGCTCCAGAATCGGCTCATCGATGGATCCGGTATTGTGCGGATTTTGCGTGGGCGCAGAGTCCCTCGCCGGCGGCCAATTCCGCTGCAATAAGCCCAAGCTTGCGCGCTCCCGCGGGTGATACTTCGATCAAACTCGTACGTTTCTGAAAATCGTAAACGCCCAGCGG
>JANMYN010000319.1:0-4291 GCA_031382195.1 Betaproteobacteria bacterium | reverse complement strand
GGCTTCGTGGTCGGACCGCGGTTGAACGCCGCCGGACGGCTCACCGACATGTCGGTCGGCATCGAATGCCTGTTGACGCAGGATCCGACCCGGGCTGCCGAACTGGCGAAGCAACTCGATTCGCTCAACCGAGAACGCCGCGATATCGAGGCCGGCATGCAGGAAACGGCGCTGGCACTGCTGGACAAGATCGAGGTGGCCGACACCTGCAGCCTGAGCCTTTACGACGAAACCTGGCATCAGGGCGTAATCGGCATTCTCGCGGCACGCCTGCGCGAGCGCTTTCACCGCCCCGCCATCGCCTTCGCGCCTGCCGACAACGCCGAAGTGAAAGGCTCGGGGCGGTCCATTCCAGGGCTGCATCTGCGCGATGCGCTCGACTTGGTAACCAAGCGCCATCCCGGGCTGATTCTGCGCTTTGGCGGACATGCCGCGGCGGCAGGGCTGACCATACGGCGCGGCGACGTAGGCCCATTCACCGTGGCATTCGAGGAGGTCGTGCGCGAACTCGTCGATCCTGCCGACCTGGAACGCCTGATCGAAACCGACGGCAGCCTGCTGGCTGCGGACATCGATATGGCCCTCGCCGAATCGCTCGAGAGCGGGATCTGGGGTCAGGGATTTCTGGCGCCCGTGTTTTGCGACGAGTACGAAATCGCCGAACAGCGCGTCGTCGGCGGCCGGCACCTGAAGCTGAGGTTGCGCGCGCCTGATTCGGCGCAGACGTTTGCGGCCATTTTATTCGGACACGATGACCCGCTGCCGGCACGCATCCGTGCGGTTTACCGGGTCCAGATCAACGAGTTCAAATCCACCCGCTCCGTGCAGTTGCTCATCCAGCACTGGCAACCTGCAACCTGAATCCGGCCCTGGAAGCTACGGTCCGGGAAGGCGACATCGGTTAGAATGTTGCGCTTTCAGGATCGGAATTCACATGGAAGCGGAACAACTTAACGCCCTCGTCAACCATCTCGACGACCTCGACGCTCGCAGCAAAGAACTGCGGAGGTATCTTTGACTTCGAAGGCAAACGCTACCGGCTGACCGAAGTCGTCCAGCTCGCCGAAGATCCCGCAATCTGGAACGATGCCAAGCGTGCCCAGGATCTCGGACGCGAACGCAAGCAACTGGAATCAGTCGTCACCACGCTGGAGAAGCTCGATCAGGACCTGCGCGATGCGCGCGACCTGTATGCCATCGCACGCGCTGAGGGGGATGATTCCGCGCTCAACGCCATTAGCGAAGACATCGGGAACATGGAAAAAATCGTCGCCGGGATGGAATTCCGCCGCATGTTCTCTAATCCGATGGATCCGAATAACTGTTTCCTCGATATTCAGTCCGGATCCGGCGGCACCGAGGCGCAGGACTGGGCGTCGATGCTCGAACGCATGTATCTGAAATTCTGCGATCGGCGCGGCTTCCAGGTCGAAGTGCTCGAAGAATCTCCCGGTGATGTCGCCGGGCTCAAGAGCGCGGCGCTCAAGGTCAGCGGGGATTACGCTTTCGGGATACTGCGCACCGAAAGCGGCGTACACCGTCTCGTTCGCAAATCTCCGTTCGATTCGAATGCAAGACGCCACACCTCATTTGCCAGCGTATTCGTCTATCCCGAGGTCGACGATACGATCGAGATCGCCATCAATCCCGCGGACCTGCGCGTCGATACCTTCCGCGCCAGCGGCGCGGGCGGCCAGCACATCAACAAGACCGATTCGGCGATCCGCATAACGCACAATCCCACCGGCATCGTGGTGCAGTGCCAGAGCGACCGTTCCCAGCATCGCAATCGCGCAGAAGCGATGTCTATGCTCAAGGCGCGTCTCTACGAGCTGGAAATGCGCAAACGCAATGAAGAAAAACAGGCCATGGAGGATTCCAAGACCGACATCGGCTGGGGACATCAGATCCGCTCGTATGTGCTGGACCAGTCGCGCATCAAGGACCTGCGCACCAACGTGGAAAGAGGCGACACCCAGTCCGTGCTGGACGGCGACCTCGACGACTTCATCAATGCCTCCCTCAAACAAGGCGTGTGACCATGGCCGACGATAGCGGGAACCCCCCCCCGACAGAACCGCCTGACGAGAACCAGATCATCGCCGAGCGGCGGGCCAAACTGCGCGATCTGCGCGCACTCGGCAACGCGTTTCCAAACGATTTCCGCCGCACGCACCTGGCCGCCGATCTGCATCGCGACTACGACGTCAAATCCAACGAGGAATTGGAGCCCGCGGCAACAAAGGTCATGGTCGCTGGACGCATGATGCTAAAGCGCGTGATGGGTAAAGCGAGCTTTGCAACGCTGCAGGACATGTCCGGCCGTATCCAGCTTTACCTAAGCAATGACGTGACCGGGGAAAACGCGCACGCCGCTTTCAAGCATTGGGACCTTGGCGACATCCTCGGCGCCGAGGGCACGCTGTTCAAAACCAAGACGGGCGAGCTTTCGGTCAAGGTTACCGGCCTGCGCCTTCTTGCGAAGTCCCTGCGGCCGCTGCCGGAGAAATTCCACGGACTCGCCGACCAGGAACAGAAATACCGCCAGCGTTATCTCGACCTGATTACCAATCCGGAATCGCAAAGGGTATTCAAGGCGCGCTCTGCCATCATCCAGGCCATGCGGGAATTTTTCGTCGCGCGCGGTTATCTTGAGGTGGAAACACCGATGATGCAACCGATTCCCGGTGGCGCCGCGGCGCGTCCCTTCGTGACCCATCACCATGCGCTCGACATGGAGCTTTATCTGCGCATCGCACCTGAACTGTATCTGAAGCGTCTGGTGGTCGGTGGCATGGACAAGGTATTCGAGATCAATCGCAATTTTCGCAATGAAGGCATGTCGACCCGGCACAATCCCGAGTTCACCATGCTGGAATTCTACGAGGCCTATCAGGATTATCATTACCTGATGGATCTGACGGAAGAACTGATGCGCGCGCTTGCCCAGATGGTGAGCGGCACTACGGCGTTGACCTACCAGGGCGAAAGCATCGATCTGGGCAAACCTTTCGACCGCCTGACCATGGCCGAGGCAATCGCCAAGTACAACCCCCGCTATTCATTGCAAGACCTGTCGAAAATCGAATCCCTGCGTGGCGCGCTGGAGAGCTTCAAGGTCGAAGTGTTCCACACTGACGGGCTCGGCCTCCTGCAACTAAAGCTGTTCGAGCAAACCACCGAAGACAAACTGGTCCAGCCGACTTTCATTGTCGCGCATCCGACCGACGTTTCGCCACTGGCGCGCAGCAACGACAACAATCCGGCGGTGACCGACCGCTTCGAACTGTTCATCACCGGCCGCGAACTGGCCAACGGTTTCTCGGAATTGAACGACCCAGAAGATCAGGCCGCGCGGTTTCAGCAGCAGGCGCAGGCCAAGGAAGCCGGAGACGAGGAAGCGATGTACTACGACGCAGATTATGTCCGGGCGCTGGAATACGGATTGCCTCCCACTGCCGGCGAAGGCATCGGCATCGACCGTCTGGTCATGTTGCTTACCGACAGCGCCAGCATCCGCGACGTCATCCTGTTTCCGCAGATGCGGCCTGAGTAGACTACGTCAACATCTCGACGCAAAGACGCAAAGGACGCAAAGGGCGCGAAGAAATGCAGAAAAAAAGAAATTCGAGTACGGTGGGATCAGATGTTCGCCTGGCGCCGGCGGCTATGGTTGCCATGAGCGAACGTACTGCAGTTGCTGTTTTTTCCATGTCACTTGCCTTCCTTTGCGCCTTTGCGTTGAGATTGTAACGCCTTAGCTGACGAGCCATGACTGCCCATCCTCCTATCCTCTGGCAACCCTCGAAGGAGCGCATCGCCCGCTCCAACATCAGCGCTTTTATCAAGCTGGTGAACAAGCGCTGGCAGGCCGGTGCCGCCGATTCGAATGCGCTGTATGAATGGTCGGTAAGCCAGCCCGAGCAATTCTGGACCTCGGTGTGGGATTTCTGCGGCGTGATCGCCGAGACCCGCGGCGAACGCATACTCGTCGACGGCGCAAAGATGCCGGGCGCGCAATGGTTTCCCGACGCGAAGCTCAATTTCGCAGAAAACCTCCTGCGCCGGCGCGACGATGAAACGGCCATGGTGTTCTGGGGCGAGGACAAGGTGCGCCGCCGCATGAGCTTCGCAGAAGTCTACGACGCCGTATCCCGCACGGCGCAGGCGATGTCCGCAACCGGCGTCAAGCAAGGCGATCGCATCGCAGCCTTCATGCCGAACATGCCCGAGACCATCATTTTCATGCTGGCAGCGGCCAGCCTCGGCGCAATCTGGTCCTCCTGCTCGC
>JANMYN010000276.1:0-2325 GCA_031382195.1 Betaproteobacteria bacterium | reverse complement strand
CGCCACCAGAGCACAGGTCGTCCGGCTGCGCCAGCTGGTGAAGGAGGAGGAGGCCGCGTTGCGTCGCGGCGATCGGCCCGACTGGATCCGGCTGGGTGGCGAATTCCATCTCATGCTCGCGCAAACGGCGGCCAACAAGATACTGCTGCGCTACCTGACCGAACTGGTATCGCGCTGCTCGCTGATCATCGCGCTCTACGAAAGTCCGGGCAGCATTCCCTGCGCCAGCGAGGAGCATAACGAACTGATCGACCTGATCGTCGAAGGCGAGGCGCGCAAGGCGGCGGATCGCATGGACCGGCATTTGCGCGCGATCGAGCGCAAGCTCAAGCTCGAAGATGGTGAAGGAAACCTCGACCTGGCCACCATGCTCGGCGTGACGGCATGAACGCGCATGGCACATTCGAACCCGGCTATCCGCGTGATCTGATCGGTTACGGGCGCAATCCGCCAGATCCGAATTGGCCGGGCGGAGCACGGGTCGCGCTGCAGTTCGTGCTCAACTATGAGGAAGGCGGGGAGAGCAACGTGCTGCACGGCGACCCGGCGTCGGAGACCTTTCTGTCGGAAATCGTCGGTGCGCCGCCCTTCGTGGGTGCACGCCACATGAGCATGGAGTCGCTTTACGAGTACGGCAGCCGCGCCGGGCTGTGGCGGCTGCTGCGCCTGTTCGAGAAACGCAAGTTGCCGCTGACCGTATTCGCGGTGGGCATGGCGGTGGCGCGCAACCCGGAAGCGCTCGCTGCCATGGTCGCTCTCGGTCATGAGATTGCCAGCCATGGCTGGCGCTGGATCAATTATCACGGCGTCGACGAGGGCATCGAACGTGAGCATGTGCGCCTTGCGGTGGAGGCGATTCGCCGCGTCACCGGTGTCGCGCCCCTGGGCTGGTATACCGGACGCACCAGCGAGAATACGCGGCGCCTGGTCGCGGAGCACGGCGGCTTTCTCTACGACGCCGATTCTTACAGTGACGACCTGCCGTACTGGGAAGTGGTCGGGGACAAGCCGGTTCTCATCGTGCCGTATGCACTCGACACCAATGACATGCGCTTTGCCACGGCGCAAGGCTTCAACAGCGGCGACCAGTTCTTCAGCTATTTGAAAGATGCCTTCGATGTGCTCTATGCGGAAGGGGAGTCGGCGCAGAAGATGCTGTCGATCGGCCTGCACTGCCGCCTCGCCGGGCGTCCCGCGCGCATTGCCGCGCTGGCGCGTTTCCTCGACCACGTGCAGAAACACGACAGGGTGTGGATCTGCCGGCGTGTCGAAATCGCCCGGCATTGGGCCGCACATCACCCGTTCCGTGCGCCGGCGTGACGCTTTCAATCCGGCAAATCGACGCGATGGACCGCGAGGGGTTCATTGCGCAACTCGGCGGCATCTACGAGCATTCACCCTGGGTCGCAGAACGGGCGTGGAAGGCGCGGCCGTTTCGCGCACGCGACGCGCTGCACGCAGCAATGCAAGACAGTGTCGCCGCCGCCAGCGAGGAGGAGAAGCTGGCCTTGATACGCGCGCATCCCGAACTCGCGGGCCGTCTTGCGGTGGCCGGGCAGCTGACCAGTGCGTCGCGCAGCGAGCAGGCCGGCGCAGGCCTCGATCGTTGCACGCCGGAAGAATTCGCACGCTTGCAGGCATTAAACGGCGCCTACCGGAAGAAATTCGAATTTCCGTTCATCATTGCGGTACGCGGATTGTCGCGCATGCAGATCATCGCTCAGTTGGAGCAGCGGCTCGCCCATAGCGCGGAACAGGAATTCAGCGCCTGCCTGCACGAAATCGGGCGCATCGCCGGGTTCCGCTTGCGCGACCTGATTGCGGACTAGAAGGGGCAAGGAGCATTCAATGACGGATAAACAGACGAATTCGGAACTGCCGGACTTCGTGCGCCGCTGCGTGAATCTGGCCGATCCGCGCATCGGCGCGAAGGCGCTTTGCGCCAGCGACGAATTCTTCGCGCCGAAAGAGCGCATGCTGGCGCGGGACGCCGCGGCATTCATCGCCGGAAAATACGACGACAACGGCAAATGGATGGACGGATGGGAGACGCGCCGCCGGCGCGGCCCGGGCCACGATTTCTGCGTAATACGCCTGGGCCTGCCCGGCGCCATACGCGGTTTTGACATCGATACCAGCTATTTCACCGGCAACTTTCCGCCCGCGGTTTCAATCGAGGGCTGTCTGTCGGAGGGCGATCCCGACGCCAACGCAGAATGGGTCGAGCTGCTTTCACCCATGAAACTGGCCGGCAACACGCACCACTATCCGGCGATAGCCGATGCCCGGATATGGAGCCATCTGCGGCTCAACATCTATCCCGAC
>JANMYN010000256.1:0-3032 GCA_031382195.1 Betaproteobacteria bacterium | reverse complement strand
CAAATAGCACATTCGGTCCCGGCGACGCTTGGGCGATGGCGATCGATGCGTTGAACTGCGCATCGCTCAGCAATCCCATCTGATCGACCATCACGCGGTGCATATCGGGCGCAACGGTAATCGCACCGCCGATCGACAGCAGCGACAAGAGTAGGAAATGGCCGAACAGCGCAAGCAGATCGATTGGAATCGCGCCGCTCATGGTTGCTGCGGCGCTGCGGCGGGAGGGCGCAGCCGTATCCAGGCGAATCCGATGCGAGCGCGAGTGTGCGGCATATTCCTCGTTGCGGCGTTTGTGGCCGTCGCATTGCTGCGATGGCCGTTGGTATGGGTCATCCTCGCTCTCGGAGTGGCGGCCTGCGGGCTCGCCTGGATACGGCTGCGCCCTCCCGCCGCAGGGCCGCAGCAGCCATGAGCGGCGCGATGCCAATCGATCTACTTGCGCTGTTCGGCCATTTCCTTCTTTTGTCGTTGCTGTCGATCGGCGGTGCGATTACCGTTGCGCCCGATATGCACCGCGTGATGGTCGATCAGATGGGCTTGTTGAGCGACGCGCAGTTCAACGCGTCGATCGCCATTGCCCAGGCATCGCCGGGACCGAACGTGTTGTTCGTTGCGGTGATGGGGTATCAGGCGGCCGGGCTGGCCGGTGCGGCTGCGACCCTGTTCGGCATCATGCTGCCGTCGACGACGCTGGCACTTGCGGCGGCACGCTGGGGGCACGCGCGGCGCGAGTGGCGCGCGGTACAGGCGTTTAAGGCAGGGATGGCGCCGATCGTGATCGGATTGCTGTTCGCCACCGGCTGGATACTGAGCGCGCAGACGCCCGGATGGCATCACGTATTGCTGACCATTGCGGCGGCGCTGCTGGTCTGGCGCACGCGCGTGCACCTGCTGTTGCTGGTGGCGGCGGGGGCGCTGGTCGGGGCGATGGGGTGGATTTGAGGAGCTGTGATTGGTGATTGGTAATTGGTGACTGGCGAAAATCCTTGCTTGGAACTATTAGCAGTTCATGCATCCAATCTTGCAATCACTAATCACTAATCACTAATCACTAATCACCATTCACCGGAGAATCCGCATGCGCTACGAACTCTATTACTGGCCTTCCATCCAGGGTCGCGGTGAATTCGTGCGCCTGGCGCTGGAGGAAGCGGGAGCCGACTATGTCGATGTCGCCCGCCGCTCCGGTCGCGGCATGGGGGTGCCGGCGATGGAGCGCATTCTCGATGATGAAAAACTCGCCACTGCGCCTTATGCGCCGCCCTTCCTGAAGGCGGGAAAGCTCATCATCGCGCAGACCGCCAACATCCTGCTTTACCTGGGGCCGCGCCATGGCCTCGCGCCGCGAAACGAGGCGGGACGGCTTTGGGTCAACCAGTTGCAACTCACGATCACCGATTTCGTGGCGGAGATTCACGACACGCATCATCCGATCGCCGGTGCGCTCTATTACCATCAGCAGAAAGCCGAGGCGCGCCGGCGCGCGAAGCATTTCCGTACCGAGCGCATGCCGAGGTACCTCGCCTATTTCGAGCGGGTCCTGTCTGGGGGCGGCAAGCGCCGGCGTTACGTGGCGGGCAATGGGCTGTCGTACGCCGATCTGTCGGTATTCCAGCTGATTGCCGGGCTGCGCTATGCGTTTCCGAAAACCATGAAACGGCTCGAGCCGGATTATCCCGGGTTGGTCGGATTGCACGATCGTATCGCCGCTCGTCCCAACATTGCGGCTTACCTGGCGTCGAAACGGCGCATTCCGTTCAATCAGGACGGCATCTTCCGTTACTACCCGGAGCTGGACGGGTGACGCATAGGGCTCGCGGGTCGCCCCGGGCGAAGTGTATGATTGTGCGCAAGAGGAGGATTGCCACATGACCGATAAAGCCAGAAAACTCAAATCCGTCGAAGCCCGGAGCGTGCGCGCGCGTGTCAGCCCGGAAGAATGGGAGGTGCGTTGCGAGCTGGCGGCGGCCTATCAACTGGCCGCCCAGTTCCGCTGGACCGACCTGATATTCACACATTTCACCGCACGCGTTCCCGGTTCGCCGCACATCCTGATCAATCCTTACGGACTCATGTTCGACGAGATCACCGCGTCGAGCATCGTCAAAATCGACCACGAAGGCAATGTCATCGACGATATCACCGGGCTCGGGGTGAACTATGCAGGGTTCGTTATTCACGGTTGTGTGCATGAGGCAAGGCCAGAAATCAATTGCGTCATCCATACGCATACGCGCGCCGGTGTCGCCGTGTCGGTGCAGAAGCACGGACTGTTGCCGTTGAGCCAGCATGCGCTGCGCAACTACGGCATGCTGACTTACCACGACTACGAAGGCATCGCACTGGAACTGGACGAGCGCGGACGCATGGCAGCGGATCTCGGCAAGACTTCCAAGGCCATGATCCTGCGCAATCACGGACTGCTAACCCTGGGTGATTCGGTCAGCGAGGCCTTCGAGCTGATGTACTACCTCGATACCGCCTGCCAGATCCAGATCGACGCGCTGGCCGGCGGCCGGGGCGAAGTCGGCCTGATCGACGAACAGACCGCGCAGAAGGGCTTCGAGCAATTCAAGGGACCGGGCGGCGCCGAAGTGAACAAGGCCTGGGAGGCGCTGCTGCGCATGCTCGATCGCAAGGGCGTGGAATACAGAAACTAAGCTCAAGGGGCCAGGGACCGGGCGCTCCGCCTCACCGCTAGCCCCTGCATTTCCCCTGAACATCATGAAAGCCGACTTTTCCCTTTCCGGGCTCGCACCGGAATTCCTCTGGACCATCGTCATCGTCTCGGCGGTGATTCTTGCCAACATCGCCATTTCCGCGATATTGCGCGGCCGCGGCTGGCTGTCCAGGGAAACCAAGCTGCGCGCGTCGGTGTTCTGGCGCAATTTCTCCCTTCTGATCGCCTTCATCGCGCTGATTTTCGTCTGGCGGGCGGAACTGCGCGCCGCCGCATTGTCGCTGGCCGCATTGAGCGTCGCCGTAGTGCTGGTCGGCAAGGAAATGTTCACCTCTGTGCTCGGCTACAT
>JANMYN010000251.1:0-4676 GCA_031382195.1 Betaproteobacteria bacterium | reverse complement strand
CAAATAGCCGAGCAATTGAGCTTCATGTACAGGCAGAATTTTTTCTACAGATTTCACTTCGACTATTATCAAATCACCGATCATCAAATCCAGACGCAAGAGATTTTGAAGTCTGTGACCTTTATAGTCGACAGGCACTTCCACTTGTCGAGCCACTCTAATGTTGCGCAGCCCCAGTTCCACCACGAGTGCTTCTTCGTAAAGAGATTCAAGCAGACCCGGGCCAAATACACGATGAACTTCAATCGCGGCCCCGATTATTTCACCGGATAACTCGTTGTGAATCACTCCGTGTCCTTGCTCTCCGTGCCTCCGTGTTGGGTGTAGGCGGTAGGGTTTAGTGAGCGGAAATTTCGTCGAGGATGCGGGCGGCTTCGCTGCCGCGAACGGCGGCGATGTCGTCCTGGTACTTGAGCAGGACGCCGAGGGTATCGTTTACGACGCCGGCATCGAGCGAGCGGCGGTCGAGTTCTACCAGCGCCTTGGCCCAGTCGATGGTTTCGGCGACGCCGGGCCGCTTGAACAGATCCGCCGCGCGCAGCTTCTGCACGAAAGCGACGATATCGCCGGACAGCTTCTCGGCCAGGCCCGGAACCTTATGCCGGACGATCTCGAGTTCGGCGGTGGCGGTCGGATAATCCACCCAGTGATAGAGGCAGCGGCGCTTTACGGCGTCATGGATTTCGCGCGTGCGATTCGAGGTGATGATGACGATCGGCGGACGTTCCGCCTTGATGGTGCCGATTTCGGGAATGGTGACCTGGAAATCGGCCAGCACTTCCAGCAAATAAGCCTCGAACGGTTCATCGGTTCGATCCAGCTCGTCGATGAGCAGCACGGGCGCTTCGCCTGCCTTCGAGTCCAGCGCCTGCAGCAGCGGCCGGCGGATCAGGAAGCGTTCGCTGAATATGTCTTTCTCGAGTTTTTCCCGCGAGCCCGCGCCTTCGGCTTCCGCGAGGCGGATCTCGATCATCTGCCGCTGGTAATTCCATTCGTACACGGCCGACGCGATGTCCAGGCCTTCGTAACATTGCAGGCGGATGAGCTGACGGCGGAGGACTTGCGCCAGCACCTTGGCGATTTCGGTTTTGCCTACGCCGGCTTCGCCTTCCAGAAACAACGGCCGGCCCATGCGCAGCGCGAGAAACACCGCCGTGGCGAGCGAACGCTCGGCGACGTATTCGCCCTGCGCCAGCAGGGCCAGGGTTGCGTCTATCGAATTCGGAACAGTTGTGGAATGTTGGCTCATGAAAATCAACAATTCAGAATCTCGACGCAGAGGCGCGAAGGACGCAAAATCAAGAGCAAATCGGATGCCCAAGTGAATGGATGGCAGCCTCGATAACTACGACATCGGCGTTTCGCCCCGCACCTTCCTTGCCCTCCTTTGCGATCTTTGCGTCCTTTGCGCCTTTGCGTTGAGGTGTATTACTTTAAACTTTGAGAGCCTGCGCGATGGCGCGTTGCGCCATGACGGTAACCAGGTGCGAGCGGTACTCGGCGCTGGCGTGGATATCGGTATTCAGATTGGCCGCTGGTACTTTAATTCCTTTCACCGCGTCGGGCGAAAAGGATTTGGTGAGGGCTTTTTCCATGTCGGGAATGCGGAATACGCACGGCCCGGCGCCGGTTGCGGCGACGCGCATGCCGCTGGCGCTTTCGGCGACGAACACGCCGACGATGGCGTAACGCGAGGCGGGGTTCTTGAATTTCATATAAGCGGCTCGTTTCGGGATCGGAAAGGAAATCGACGTGATGATCTCGCCCGGCTCCAGCGCCGTTTCATACATTCCCTTGAAAAACTGATCGGCGGGAATCTTGCGCTTGCTGGTGACGACAGTCGCGCCCAGTCCGACCAGCGCCGCAGGATAATCCGCAGCGGGGTCGTTGTTGGCAACCGAACCGCCCACGGTGCCCATGTTGCGCACCATCGGGTCGCCGATGCTGGCGGCGAGCACTGCCAGCGCCGGGATGGCTTTTGTCACCTCTTTCGACGCGGCGACTGCGGCGTGCGTCGTCATCGCGCCGATGGTGACACTTGCGCCTTCGACCTTGATCCCGCGCAATTCCCGAATGCCCCCCAGATCGATGACATCCGCCGGGGCGGACAGGCGCATCTTCATTGCGGCGATCAACGTCTGTCCGCCGGCTAGCAGGCGTGCGTCGTCCGAAGCAGCCAGCTTCGCCGCTGCGTCCGCTACGCTGGAAGCCTTGTGATATTTGAATGCATGCATGGTTAATCCTCTGTCTGATCGGCGATGCCTGGTTAGGTCTCAATCGTAAATCTCAACGCAAAGGCGCGAAGGACGCAAAGGTCGCAAAGGTCGCAAAGGAAAACAAAATATGCGGAAAACGCGTGCGCCATTATCTTCTCGTCGAGTTGGTTTTTCCTTGCTTGCCCTTCTTTGCGTCCTTTGCGCCTTTGCGTTGAGGTGGAGACGAATTAGAGTTTAGGCTTTAGCGGCGGCTTGAACTGCTTTGACGATATTGTGATAACCGGTACAGCGGCACAGGTTGCCGTCCAGCTCGGCGCGGATCTGGTCCTCGCTCGGATGCGGGTGGCGCTTGAGCAGATCGATGGCGCTCATGACCATGCCCGGCGTGCAATAGCAGCACTGCAGGCCATGATGGTCGCGAAATGCCGCCTGCATCGGATGCATGCTGCCGTCGGCCTTGGCCAGCCCCTCGATGGTCAGGATCGTGCTGCCCTGTGCCTGCACGGCAAGCATGTTGCAGCACTTGACCGCCGCGCCGTTCATGTGGATCGTACAGGCGCCGCACTGGGCGGTATCGCAGCCGATATGCGTTCCGGTGAGCCGCAGCGTATCGCGGATGAAATCCACCAGCAGGGTGCGCGGTTCCACGTCGGTGCTGACGGGTTTTCCGTTTACGGTCATGGAGAGCCGGACTGGCATGAGTATTCCTTCCTGGCAGGTAAAGAAGCCGGCGCAACCGGCGAAAGTACAATCCTAGACAACCACGGCGGCCGCGGCAACCTGAACATCGGTTGCGTTCGTGGCGTAGAATTCAACGACATTTCCTTTTTTACAGCATAACGGAACCGGGACAACAACATGGCAAAGTTCGGTATCGGTCAGGCAATGACCCGCAGGGAGGACCAGCGCCTGCTGTTCGGCATGGGCCAGTACGTCGACGATGTGGCGGTTGCAAACGAGGTTTTTGTCGCGTTCGTGCGTTCGCCGCATGCGCATGCGCGAATTACGTCGATCGACGCTGCAGCGGCTAAATCGATGCCCGGCGTGGCCGCTGTGCTGACCGGTGCAGACCTGAAGGCGGACGGCATTGGTCCGCTCCCGGACGGCGACGGACTCAAGCGCGCCGACGGCAAACCGATGTGCGGCGCACCACACGATGCCCTGGCAATCGATACCGCGCGCTATGTCGGCGAACCGGTAGCCGCGGTGATCGCGAAAACGCGCATCCAGGCGGAAGACGCTGCCGAGCAGGTAATGGTCGATTATAAGGAACTGCCTGCGGTGGTCACGATCGAAGCCGCCACAGCAAAAGGCGCGCCGCTATTGTGGCCGGACGCGCCCGGCAACGTCGCTGCGCAAACCGAATTCGGCAAGAAAGACCTGTGCGACGCCGCCTTCGCCAAGGCGAAGCATGTTACCAAATTGTCGCTCTACAACCAGCGGCTGGTGCCGGTGAGCATGGAACCGCGCGGCAGCATTGCGGAGTTCGACGCGGGAACCGGTCGCCTCACGCTGCGCACTAGCTGCCAGAACCCGGCGGGCCTGCAGAAGACCCTCGCGGAATCCTGCCTGAAGATGCCGATGCAGAGCGTGCGTGTCGTGGTCGGCGATGTCGGCGGCGGTTTCGGCATGAAGACGCAGTTGTATGCCGAAGACGTCGTCTGCGCCTGGGCCGCGCGCAGACTGAAGCGCCCGGTGCACTGGCGCGCGAGCCGCAGCGAGGAGTTTTTGGGGGGCAACCACGGCCGCGACCAGATCAACCATGCCGAACTTGCCTTCGATGCGGACGGCAAGATTCTTGGTTTTCGCGTCAACATCATTGGCAATATCGGTGCGCACGCCAGCGGTCCGGGCGCAGTCATCGTCGTTGCCGTCGGCCCGAAGGTGATCACGAGCGTGTATCACGTCCCCGCGTTACACCTTCGGGGGACCGCGGTGATGACCAATACCAATGTCGTGGGCGCCTATCGCGGAGCAGGCAGGCCCGAAGCGATCTACCTGATCGAACGCCTGATGGACCAGGCCGCGGCCGAGATGAAGATGGATTCCGCGGAACTGCGGCGGCGCAATTTCATCCAGCCCTCGCAAATGCCGTACAAGACGCCGATGGGCGAGAAGTTCGACAGCGGTAATTTCCCGCATATGCTCGATCGCATCCTCGATAAAGCGGACTGGAAAGGCTACGCGGCGCGGCGCGACGAATCGCGCAAGCGCGGCAAGCTGCGCGGGATCGGTATTTCCAACACCATCGAACGGGCTGCCGCGCCGAGCTACGAAGGCGCGGAAGTCCGCTTCGATCGCTCGGGCGCCGCGACTTTGTTCTCCGGCTCCAGCAATCACGGCCAGGGCCACGAGACGGCGTTCAAGCAGATCATGTGCGACCGGCTTGGTCTCGATCCCTATGGGGTCAAATATGTGCATGACGACACCGATCAGGTGTTTTTCGGCGATGGCACCGGC
>JANMYN010000244.1:0-1530 GCA_031382195.1 Betaproteobacteria bacterium | reverse complement strand
CCAGCAACTGCGCCAGGATAAGCAGACTGTTGAGCGGAGTCCTCAGCTCGTGCGACATGTTGGCCAGAAATTCCGTCTTGTAGCGCGAGTTCAACGCCAGTTGCTCGGCTTTTTCTTCGAGCGCCGCTCTGGCCAGTTCGATTTCGCTGTTTTTGTACTTGACCTGTTTCATCTGCTCGGATAACTGCCTGGCGTTCTGCCTGAGCCGCCAGTTGGACCGCTGCAGTTCCTCCTGCTGACCCTGCAATTCCTTTGCAAGCGATTGAGATTTCGCGAGCAGACGCTCGGTGCGCATGGTCGCGTCAATGGTGTTGAATACGACACCGATGCTCTCGGTCAACTGTTCAAGGAAGCTCAGATGCGCCTCGCTGAAGCGCGTGCATGAAGCCAGTTCGATGACTGCGTTGACCTCGCCTTCGAACACCACCGGCATGATGATCACGCTCGACGCTGCGTGCGCGCCACGCTCGGGGTGCAGCCGCATGGAGTCGACCGTCCCATCGTTTAAAAGGATGCGTTTCCTTTCGAAAGCGCACTGTTCGATCAGGTTCTCCTGAACATGCGCTTCCCCCGGCGGATTGTCGTCGGACTCGCCGGAGTAGGTGGCGAGCGCAACGAACCCGGGTTTGTCGTTGTCAACGTTACGGGCGTAGATCACGCCCCGTTGCGCGTTCACCAGGGGTATGAGTTCGGTGAGTACCAGCTTTGACACGGCAACCAGATTCCGGTGGCCCTGCAGCGTACGGCTGAAGTTCGCGAGATGGGTCTTGCGCCAGTCCTGCTCGGTGTTCTTGCGCGTCGTGTCGGCAAGATTGCGGATCATTTCGTTGATTTTGTCCTTCAGCGCCGCGATCTCGCCCTGGGCATCGACCACGATCGATCGCGTCAGGTCGCCCTGCGCCACGGCGGTCGCAACCTCGGCGATAGCGCGGACCTGGATGGTCAAGCGCGCCGCCAGCTGATTCACATTGTCCGTCAGCACGCGCCAGAGTCCGGTGGCACCCAGGACCTTTGCCTGACCGCCGAGCTTGCCTTCGACCCCTACGGCGCGGGCGACTTTGGTCACTTGATCCGCAAATGTGGCCAAGGTGTCGATCATGCCGTTCATCGCGTCCGCGAGAGCAGCGATCTCTCCCTTGGCCTCGAACATCACCTTGTGGTCCAGATTGCCATTGGCGACAGCCGTCACGATACTGGCGATCCCCCGCACCCGGCTGGTAAGGTTCGCGACCATCAGATTCACGTCGTCGGTGAGGCCCTTCCAGATTCCGGCTGCACCCGGCACCTGCGCCTGCCCGCCGAGCCTGCCGTCGATGTCCACCTCGCGCGTCACCCTCGACACTTCCGAGGCGAACGCGTTGAGCTGGTCCACCATCGTGTTGATCGTATTCTTGAGTTCAAGAAATTCGCCGGTGGCGTCCATCGTCATCTTCTTCGACAGATCGCCCTTTGCCACCGCATCGATCACAGCCGCCGCTTCGAAAATCGGCCGCACCAGGTCACCAATCAGCGTATTGACCGAAACGACGC
>JANMYN010000221.1:0-11027 GCA_031382195.1 Betaproteobacteria bacterium | reverse complement strand
CCTGCTGGTCGGTGCAGAAAGGCAGCGCCGAGGCAAACGGATAACCGGGAAACTTCAGGGAATGCGTTGCCAGTGCCCCGCTGTAGAAGCGGCGTACCAGCCTGCGCGCTTCATCTCCTCTGGTCATCGTTTCTTACTTTCTACCGGAAAAAAATCTTTCACCGCAGAGGACGCGGCGGACGCAGAGGTTCACCAGATCCAATGTTTATCATTGGCAGCGTCCCGAACAGGATTCCCGGCAGCCATCGCGGTACATTCAACGAATCGTATTGTTCGTTTTTCCTCTGCGTCCTCCGCGTCCTCTGCGGTGAAAGAGTAAGGATCACGACTTTGACAGCTTCCGAGCAACCTCGGCGAGCCTCGTGCCGAGCGCGATGCAAAGGCGCCGCTCATCGTCGCTGATCGGCTGATCGGCGTTGGCCCCGGCGATGTGGCTCGCCCCGTAGGGCGTGCCCCCGCCGCGAGTACTCATCAGTTCCGGCTCGGAATAAGGCACGCCGACGATCAGCATGCCGTGGTGGATGAGCGGCAGCATCATGGAGAGCAGTGTCGACTCCTGCCCGCCGTGCATCGACGCGGTGGAGGTAAAAACTGCCGCTGGTTTACCGCTCATTGCGCCTTTCAGCCACAACCCCCCGGTCCCATCGATGAAATACTTCAGGGGTGCAGCCATGTTGCCAAAGCGTGTCGGGCTGCCGAGCGCCAGCCCGGCGCATTGTTCCAGGTCGCTGTACTCGACGTAAGGTGCCCCGGCTTCGGGCACCTCGGGCGCCGTTGCCTCCGTGACCGTGGAGATCTTTGGTACGGTGCGCAGCCGCGCGCCCATTCCGGGCACTTTTTCGACCCCGCGTGCGACGAATTGCGCCATCTGCTTCACTGCGCCGGTCTGGCTATAGTAAAGAACAAGGATTTCCTGCATTGCTGTTTTCCGGTCTCCGAAGCCCGTATTATATCGACAGCAAATTAACTGCCTTCATGAAACTGCATCTGCATTCCGTCAAAGACATCGGTCGCCAGTTCCAGCTGCTGGGGAACTTCGTCGTGCTGGTTTATCGGCGCTTCAAGGAAGAGCGCTGTTTCCAGCTATGCGGCAGCCTTACGTTTACCACCATGCTCGCGCTGGTCCCGTTGGTCACCATCATGGCAACAGTCATGACGGCGTTTCCGGTGTTCGACAGTCTGGTCGAAACGTTGCGCGCCTATGTAGCCAGCAACCTGGTGCCGGCCGGGTCCTCGAAACTGATTACTGTTTACATGCAGCAGTTCGCGGACAACGCGGCGAGACTGACCGCACTTGGCATCGTGCTGCTGGGTGTCACGGCGATCATGCTCATGCTGACCATCGACCGCGCATTCAATACCATCTGGCGTGTCAAACGGCCGCGCTCCCTGATCCAGCGGGTGTTGATCTACTGGTCGGTGCTGACCATCGGACCCATGCTGATAGGGGGCAGCCTGTCGCTGACTTCCTGGCTGGTTTCGCAGTCGCTGGGCCTCGGCAGACAGGCCCCGGAACTCACGATCGCGTTCCTGAGACTCGGGCCTCTGGTCATGACCTCGGTCGCTTTTGGATTTCTTTATCGCACGGTGCCGAACCGCCAGGTTACTGTGCTCGACGCCGTGGTCGGCGGAATCATCGCCGCGTTTGCATTCGAAGCCATGAAAATAGGCTTCGGCCATTTCGTTGCCAACTTCGCCAGCTACAAACTGGTCTACGGTACTTTCGCCAGTCTGCCGATCCTGCTGATGTGGATCTATCTCTCCTGGGTGGTGGTTATCTTTGCCGCTGTTATTACCGCGGTGCTGCCGTACTGGCGTACCGGAGGCGTGCTTCTCAAACAGGCGCCCGGGTCGCAGTTCGTGGCGGCTTTGGAGATTCTCAAAATGCTCTATAAGTCTTATCTGGACGGCTATGTGCTCAATCTGCATGAGTTGCGCACGGCCCTGAAGCTGTCATGGGAAGAGGCCGAGACGATCCTGGATAAACTCGTAACCGCAGGCTGGGTCGCCACACTCCAGGGCACCGGCTGGGTGCTTGCGCGCGACGCGGGCGGCATTCAGGTGAAGGAGATCTTCAAATTGTTCGTGTTCGGACGCGATGCCGCCGAATCTAGTGAAGAATCCGCCATCCGAAAGCTGGTCGCGAGCGTATCTTCCACGGTGGATGGCGAGCTCAACTTCGCACTGAAAGACTTGTTCGCCACCGGCGGCAGTTCCCGTGCCGCGCGCATCGCCTGAAGAGGAATCATGCAAAAACAAATATGCCGATTGTTTCTGGTGCTGGCGCTGTTCTGGATTGGCGCCGCATCCGCTGCGGAGAATTTCACGCTGACCGACGCGAATGGCAAGTCACACAGTCTCGCTGGTTACCACGGGAAATGGGTAATCGTAAATTTCTGGGCGACCTGGTGCGCGCCCTGCCTGGAAGAAATACCGGATTTGGTGGCGATCAAGGAGTCGCGTAAAGATGTCGAGGTGATCGGCGTCGCGATGGAATTCCAGGACGCCAAACAGGTGATACAGTTTGCCGATGGCATGTTCGTGAACTATCCGATCGTGCTCGGCGATCGTAGAATTTCAGACACCATCGGCCAGGTCGACGGATTGCCGACCACCTTCATCTACGATCCGCGGGGCAAGCTCGCGAAGCGCCACGTCGGCAAGATCACCCGTAAACAGATCGAGCAACTTATCGGGGGCAAAAAAGCCGGGGAAGCGCAATCAGCCGTCGCCCAGGTAACGGGTGGGGCTGATGATAACGCGCGACCGGCCGTGCTCGTAATCCCAGTCTGCGGCCCAGGCGCGTAAAACGTTTTCCGGATAACGCGATTTTCCGAGCGACCCGTTATAGCGCGCCAAGGCGCGAGACGTGTCGCCGCGCTCAATAATAAGATAGTGGCGCAGGATCGTACAGCCGTAACGCAAATTGGTGCGCAGGCTGAATAGATTCTGCTTGCCATCGCCGATCAGTTTCGACCAGAACGGCATCACCTGCATGTAACCTCGTGCACCGGCTTTGGATATCGCATACTTTCGAAATTTGCTTTCTACCTGGATGACACCGAGAACCAGTTGCGGATCGAGTCCGGCCCGGCTTGCCTCGTACTGCACCGTAACAAGGAAATCCTGGCGGGCGATGTCATCCGGAATGTGTCTTTCCAAACGCCTCGACATATCGGCGAGCCAGGCCGCGCCGTCCGTCTGGGACGCGAAAGTCAGCCGCGGACTGGCGCGATCGGCGACGGAACGATGCAACATCGCCTGAACGCTCGCGGACAGCGGCTCGTATTGCTGTTCGCCTGCAAGACCGATGCGCATGACCAGCGAGCACGCCAACAGCAGCGCAAGCCGCACTGCGCGTCCGCTAACGGAGTGTGTTTCTGAATGTGTTTGCTTGAGCGTCATCTGCAAACCGAAATAAGGTGGGCGGCCGACTTCTGCAAATCAATCGTTGTGGCGGATTTGTCGGTGCGGCCCTGATATTCGATTTTACCCTCCTTCAAGCCGCGCTCGCCGATGGTCACGCGGTGCGGCACGCCGATCAATTCCAGGTCCGCGAACATTACGCCCGGACGTTCGTCCCGGTCGTCGAGCAGCACATCGATGCCGGCGGCTTGCAGTTCATCGTGCAGTTGGTCCGCGACTCTTTTGATTTCCGCGCTCTTGCGATAGCCGATTGGCGCGATGGCAATCCGGAACGGCGCCATCGGTCGCGGCCAGACGATACCTTTCTCATCGTTGCCCTGCTCGATGGCGGCGGCGACGATGCGCGATACGCCGATGCCGTAGCAGCCCATTTCCAGCACCTGCGCCTTGCCGCTCTCGTCGAGGAAGGTCGCCTTCATCGCTTCGGAATACTTGGTCCGCAACTGGAAGATATGGCCGACTTCGATGCCGCGGCAGATCTCGAGGCGCCCCTTGCCGTCAGGAGACGGGTCACCGGCGAGCGCATTGCGGATGTCGGCGACGAGCGCGGGCTCGGGCAGATCGCGGCCGAAATTGACGCCGGTCAAATGAAAACCGGCTTCATTGGCGCCGCAAACGAAATCGCTCAGTGCGGCAACCGAACGATCGGCGATAACCATCACATTGGCGGGCACGCCCACCGGGCCGATATAACCGGGCCGGCAGCCAAGGCGGGCTTCGATTTCCTTGTCGGTGGCGAAGCGGAAGGGATCGAGGCCGGGGAGTTTCGCCGCCTTGACTTCGTTTAATTGATGGTCGCCGCGAATGAGCAGCATGAACATCGTGTCTTCGTTCATTATCGCGAGCGCTTTTACGGACCGCGACAGCGGCAGATTCAGCATTGCCGCCACGTCTTCGCACGTTGTTTTGCCCGGTGTGGGCACTTTTTCCATTTTTGTCGTCGCCGGGCCGCGCCCGGCCGAAGGTGCTACGGCCTCGGCCAGTTCGACATTGGCGGCGTAGTCTGAGGTTGGCGAATAAGCGATGGCATCTTCGCCCGAGTCGGCGAGCACATGAAATTCATGCGACCCGGTGCCACCGATTGCGCCCGGGTCCGCCGCAACCGCGCGAAATTTCAGGCCGAGCCGGCTGAAGATGCGCGAATACGCGTCATGCATGTTTCGATACTCGCGTTCGAGGTCCTGGTAATTCGCATGGAAGGAGTAGGCGTCCTTCATTACGAACTCGCGCGCGCGCATCACCCCGAAGCGCGGCCGGATCTCGTCGCGAAACTTGGTCTGGATCTGATAGAAATTCAGCGGCAGTTGCCGGTACGAGCGGATCTCCTTGCGCGCGATATCGGTGATGACTTCTTCGTGCGTCGGGCCGAAACAAAAGTCGCGTTCGTGGCGATCCTTGATCTTGAGCATCTGCGGGCCGAATACGTCCCAGCGGCCGGTTTCCTGCCAGAGTTCCGCCGGCTGCACCGCCGGCATAAGCAATTCCACCGCGCCCGCACGATTCATTTCCTCGCGCACTATGTGCTCGACTCTTCGCAGCACGCGCAAGCCCAGCGGCATCCAGGAATACAGGCCACTGCCGAGCTTGCGGATGAGGCCGGCGCGCAGCATCAGCTTGTGGCTGAGGAGTTCGGCTTCGCTGGGGGCTTCCTTGAGGGTCGAGATGAAGAACTGCGAGGTGCGCATGCGCCTGATTGCGTTGTCGAAAAGCCGCTATTCTACAGGCCGGCGCCGGAGCGGGACCACGCATGCGCCGGTTTTGGCCGCGGTTATTGCGGTCCGATCGGGACGCTGAACGCTACAAGTTGCGTATTTCTTCATGGGGGGTGAGCTTGCTGGGAAAGTGGAAAATCAGTCGCTGGGTGAACCGCGAAGTCAGTGTCGAGGTCAGCGAGCAGGGCGGCATCCGGTCTTTGCATCTGGGCAGCGATACGGTGCAAAGCTCGATGAAACTCGACGATCCTTACGAACTGGTGTTGTCATATACGCGCGCGATGATGGCGTTTCTGTTATTTCGCCCGCGACCCGAACATGTCCTGATGATCGGCCTCGGCGGGGGATCGCTGCCCAAGTTCGTCTACAAGCATTTGCCCGGAGCCAGAACCACGGTCATCGAATCGGAGCCCAAGGTTATTGCAGTTGCCCGCCAGTATTTTCATGTGCCGCCTGACGACGAGCGCCTGGTCGTGGAAACGGCAGAGGGTGGGGCCTGGGTGGCGGCGCATCCGCGTTGCTGCGACGTGCTCATGGTGGACGGCTATGACCGCGATGAGCAGGTTCCCGAGCTGTGCTCGGAGGATTTTTATGCAAGTGCGCATTCGGCGCTGTCCGACGACGGCGTTCTGGTGGTCAATCTGTGGAGCTCCGACCAGCGTTTCGACGCCTATCTGCAGCGCATCGAAAGCGTATTCAAAGCCGTTGTCTGCGTACCGGCGGAAAGGCGTGGAAACGTGGCGGTTCTCGCATTCCGCCATTCTCCGGGGCAGCCGCGCTGGGACGACTTGCGGGCCGCAGCCCGTTCACTGCAATCGCGCTACGGCCTTGAATTTTTGAACTTTGTTGAAGGATTGCGAGAACTGAATCCGCGTTCCGCGGCGCGCCTTCTGGTGTGATACCGGATAGCGAAACTTCTTTTATCCCGGTTTTTGTGGAAAAATCCATCCATTGAGAAATGGCGTAGGGTGGCTCACATGATCGATCGTGAC
Organism: Betaproteobacteria bacterium; assembly: GCA_031382195.1. Classification (GTDB taxonomy): domain Bacteria; phylum Pseudomonadota; class Gammaproteobacteria; order Burkholderiales; family JACQAP01; genus JACQAP01. The sequence goes on along the minus strand of JANMYN010000221.1, from coordinate 4,897 downwards.
GGCTATCGCCCGAATGTAGGAATTATTCTTTGCAACGTAAGGAACGAGGTTTTCTGGGGCAAGCGGATCAAAGAGCACGCCTGGCAATTCCCGCAGGGCGGGATCAAGGGTGGCGAGACACCCGAGCAGGCGATGTACCGCGAGCTGAAGGAAGAGGTCGGCCTCGATCCTTGCCACGTGAAGATCCTCGGGCGTACTCGTGAGTGGTTGCGCTATGACGTGCCGCAAAACTGGGTTCGGCGCGAAACTCGCAGCCAGTATCGCGGGCAAAAACAGATCTGGTTCCTGCTCAGGCTGGTGGGGCGCGACTGCGATGTTTGCCTGCGCCACTCCGAGCATCCGGAGTTCGATGCCTGGCGCTGGCACGATTACTGGGTTCCGCTGGAAAACGTGATCGAATTCAAGCGCGAGGTCTACCAGCGAGCATTGCAGGAACTGGTGCGCTATCTGAATGCGTCCCGCGCGCGCCGCGATTCCGATCAGCGCGCACCGCAATCCGTTATTCCGTTGGACAGCTGATTTCTGCAAGCTCCGGCGCCAGCGCCGGAGCTTGCAGTTCGACGACGACCAGCAGCGTCCTGTTTTTGACCTTCCAGTAGTCGGCTGCGTCCGCCAACGTGTCCATAGCGGCGGCAAATTCGTCTGGATCGGCCCGCGCAAAACCCGATGCGTCTCGCAGCACCAGCAGTAAACCGGCGCCATCATCGTGCTTCAGATCGAGCAGGCAGTCGTAAAAGGCATCCCAATTATGGCCGAAGTAGTCCGGAAATTTCAGTGCCTCGGCGATTGCGTTCAGGAAACCCTTCTTGTCCCGGGCGGCAGGCAGCCTCACCGGTACGACCCGCAATTTCTTTCGCGCCGCGGCATCAATAGCCGCTTCGGGCAGCACTATATGGCAGCGGAATACCCCGCCCGCTCCCGATTCGAGTAGTTTGAGGAAATCCGTTGTCATTCGACGATCCGTCTGAAACTGCGATAGTGGTCGGCGGTGTACCAGAACTGGTTACCGCCTGCGGAGATAATTCTCCTGGCCCCCCGATCGCGGCTGCCCGGCGTCTTCACCGTATATTCCCGGTAGGTCCCACGCGCCGCGGGCGGTAACCGGCCCTCGCGATTCGCAAAGACAGCGCCGTCGCGGGAATAAGGAAACGGGCCTCCCTGCTTGATGAGCCACAGGGTTTCTCGCGCCTCTCCGGGCAGATCGGTCGCCCGAACGAGATCGGCCGTCTCGATCGCGGGCGAACGTGCCGATATCTGGCCCGTTGCCGACAGCAAAAATACACCCAGTAAGAAAGCGAGGGCGGCGCGCACCGAGCCCCGGCGATTGCGGAACAGATCGCGCCGTAAAAGTCCATCCTCGCCTCTTTTCAAATCGTTCAAGGTATTACCGTCTCAATGGCAAGGGGCAGACTGTATAACGGGGCGATGTTTCCCGTTACACTCTTTGGTACCCGTTTCGCCGTGTCTACAAAGTGCTGGTGGAAGAATCGTCTTGAAGATACGGCGGGCCGGGAGGTACCATAATGAACACAGGCTGCTCACAAAACGATCGCTACGGCCAAAAAAGGATGTGCATTGGAGCCACGTCGGAATGACTACGATGTAACTAACCTGGTCAATACGACTGACCCGGTTTCCGTTAATGATGAAATCAATCGCATATTCCTGGACTTGTATCCCAATGCGTCAATTCACGTTCTCAATCGCTGTTTCCGCGATCTGACGCGTCTGCAGGCCGGCGAATATCCCGGTTATCACGCCGGCGACACCGATTATCATAATCTCCAGCATTCGCTCGACGTCACCCTGGCGATGGCGCGGTTGATGGACGGATACGAACGCACGCGGGATCGTGGCCGTGATCTCGGTGCGAGGCTGTTCCGGTTCGGAATCGTTACTGCGTTGTTTCACGACGTCGGCTACCTGCGCAAAGTCAACGATACGCGGCACAAGAACGGCGCGGAATACACGCTGACACATGTGTCACGCGGCGCGAAATTCCTCGAAGAGTACATGAACCGCATCGGCATGGCCGAACTCGCGCCGATTGCGGCACGCATCATTCACTTTACCGGTTACGAAAAGCCGATCGGCAAGATCGACGTGCCTAATCTGACGTTCCGGCTGATTGGAAACATGCTCGGTACCGCCGATATCATTGCCCAGATGGCCGATCGCTGTTATCTGGAGAAGTGCCGCGACCGCCTCTATCCGGAATTCGTCGAAGGCGGACTTGCCGCACGCGACGAAAGCGATAGCCGCTCCGGCGTAATGTTCAGGTCAGTCGAGGACCTGATGCAGAAAACGCCGCATTTCTACAAGACCGCCACGGTGCGCCTGAACGATCAACTTGGCAGCGCGCATGGCTATGTAGCCAAGCACTTCGGCGGGCAGAACCTGTACTTCGACGAAATCGACAAAAACATGCAGTATGCATCTGCAGTTGCCGATCGGCACGACTTGTCTCTGCTTCGACGTGAAGCGCCGAAGCCCGGCGAAGAAGATTTCGAGATCTTCTAGTCGCTTTTGCGTACTCTCAGCATGATCTTGCCGACGTGCTCGCTGGATTCCATGAGCGCGTGCGCCGCTGCCGCTTCTTCCAGCCCGAACGTCCGGTAGATCACAGGCCGGATTTTCCCCGCCTCGATCAGCGGCCACACCTTTTCCCGAAGTGCCCGCGAGATGGCTGCCTTGACCTCGACCGGCCGCGGACGCAACGTCGAACCCGTGATCGTCAGGCGTCGGCGCAGGATGTCGGTCATGTCCAGTGCAGTCTTGGTGCCGCCCAGAAACGCGATCAGCGACAACCTGCCATCATCCGCGAGAACCGCCAGTTCACGCGGGACGTAGTCCCCACCGACCATATCCAGGATCACATCGACGCCGCGACCGCCGGTCAGCTGTTTGATCACTGCAACGAAGTCTTCGCTGCGGTAGTTGATGGCGCGGGTCGCGCCGAGTTTTTCGCAGGCCGCGCACTTTTCCGCGGTCCCCGCCGTCACGAAAACCTGATGCCCGAAGGCGCGCGCCATCTGGATCGCCGTCACTCCGATGCCGCTGGAACCGCCCTGCACCAGTAGCGTCTCGTCGTTTTTCAGCGCGCCGCGCTGGAACACGTTGACCCAGACCGTGAAGAACGTTTCCGGCAGGCTGGCGGCTTGTTCCAGCGTCAGGCCCTTGGGAACCGGCAGACATTGCACCGCTGGCGCGGCCACATACTCGGCGTAACCGCCGCCGGTTACCAGCGCGCAAACCTCGTCGCCGATGTTCCAGTCTTTCACCTGCGCACCGAGCCCGACAATCGTGCCGGAGACTTCAAGGCCGGGGATGTCGGACGCGCCGGGCGGCGGCGGATAGCCGCCTTTGCGCTGCAGGACATCCGGACGGTTCACCCCGGCGGCGGCAACCTCGATCAATACCTCGCCCGCCGCGGGTGCAGGGACGCGACGTTGGCCGGGGCGCAGCACCTCCGGCCCGCCGGGGGTGGAAATCTCGATCGCTCGCATCTGGGACGGTATGGTTCTGGGCATGATGGTCGGGGTCTCGTAAGTGGATCGGTCGTTCATATCGTCTTGCACGGCTACCCCTCAAGTTTGCGCCTGGCGGGGGCTTGCGGCATCATTCAACGCTCTTTTTGCAGAACAAGATTCAGCCGGAGGATTCCATGGAATATCGCAAGCTCGGCAACAGCGGGTTGAAGGTTTCGCCATTGTGCCTCGGCACCATGATGTTCGGCGATCGTACCGACGCAACGGAGGCCGCCCGCATCCTGGGCTCGGCTCTCGACGCCGGCGTCAATTTCATCGACACCGCCGACCAGTACGCCAAAGGCGAATCGGAGCGTATCACCGGCAAACTGATTGCGTCCAACCGCGATCATTGGGTCCTCGCCACCAAAGGCGGCAATGCCATGGGCCCGGGTCCGAACCAGGTGGGACTCGGACGCAAATGGATCATGCAGGCGATCGACCTGAGCCTGAAGCGGCTCGGAGGCGACTATGTCGATGTCTATTACCTGCATCGCGATTTCGACGATGCAAATCTGGAGGAAACGGTCGTTGCCATGGGCGACATCATCCGTTCGGGCAAAGCGCGCTATTTCGGGCTGTCCAACTTCCGCGGCTGGCGCATCGCCGAAATCATCCGGCTTTGCCGCGCCATGAACGTGCCGCAACCGGTCGTCTGCCAGCCCTACTACAACGCAATGAATCGCCAGCCGGAAGTCGAGATCCTGCCGGCATGCCGCTACTACGGCATCGGCGTGGTGCCTTACAGTCCGCTCGCGCGCGGTGTCCTCACCGGAAAATACAGGCCGAATGAAACGCCGCCCGAAGGAACGCGTGCCGGGCGCGCGGACAAGCGCATGATGGAAACCGAATTCCGCAAGGAATCCCTGGCGATTGCGCAGAAGATCCGGGCGTTTGCCGAAAAAAAGGGCACGAGCGCCGGACACTTTGCGATCAACTGGGTGCTCAACAACGCGATTGTCACCAGCGTCATCGGCGGACCGCGCACCCTGGAGCAATGGCAGGATTACCTGAAGGCGCTCGAGTTCAAGTTCGAACCCAAGGGCGAGGCGCTGGTCGATTCTCTGGTCTCCATCGGGCATCCATCGACGCCGGGGTACAACGATCCGCAATATCCGCTGACCGGGCGCGTCCCGCGCATTGGCTGAGGCCAACATGGACCCCGCTCAAGTCGCACTCGTCACGGGAGGCTCGCGCGGTATCGGGCGGGCGATTGTCGAAATGCTGGCGTCGCGCGGCTATCGTGTGATGTTCACCTACGCCAGCCGCGACAGCGACGCAGCGGCTGTCGAAGCCGCGGTCAAATCGGCAGGAGGCCAAGCCAAAAAATTGCGCGCTGACGTCGCCGATGCGAAATCTGCGAAGGCGGC
>JANMYN010000219.1:0-5017 GCA_031382195.1 Betaproteobacteria bacterium | reverse complement strand
TGGGTGGCAAGGCGCCACAGTCACAGGTCGTCCGGCGTTAACCCTGTGCGCTTCGCGATACGGACAAGCATTCGCGGACCAATTTTGTCGCTGTCGTGGAATGCGAAGACTACATCGGGCCAGCCGGGGCGGGATAGAGTCTAGTGTGAGCCCGATTGGCGCTTGAGCGTCCAGCCAATTCGGTAGAGAGCGGAAAGTACCTGTCGGGCCTTGGACGAAGGCCAAGATGTCATGCAGCCGCGATCCCGATGGAAATAGCCTGCGGCTTCGCCTCGTTGTGCTCAAGACGCTCAGCGAGAACGCGCAGGGCGAGCACCTCTGCCTTCGCCATGGCTTCATCGGCAGTGGCGCCATAAGCGAGAACTCCGGGAAGCTCAGGGACTTCGGCGAGCCAGCGCCCGTCTTCTTCGCGTTCGTGTTCAATCGTGAAATTCATGTGTCACCTCGACGTTTGGGCGCATTTTACGCCCGTTCCCTTCTTGCCACCCAACGTGAAGTAGACCACCTAAAAGACGCTTTACAAAGTGTCACGCAGGCGCCCATGTCAAAACAAGCAACATTCATTCATCATGTTGTCCTAATCTGGCGCCTCCTAATGGAAAAGACAAACACGTCAAGCTTCCCGGCTGAATGGCCGGGCGCGGATGCAGGAGACACAGGGAAGAGCGGCGAAAAGTGAGGGGTAGAGCACAACCGTAAGACTGCCGGTCGTGAAGGATACGCCCGCACGGCGCCGGCGTTTTTGGCGAAGGGTGCGCGTCAGTCGGTGATCGCCTGATAGACCAGTTGCTTGAATAGATAACGGTCGTAGCGCCGCGCAATGCCGGGCTGCCCCTGGGTCATCCATACACAGATGATTTCTTCCATCGGGTCCACATAGAACCCGGTACCGGCGGCGCCCGCCCAGAAGTATTCCCCCTTGGTTCCGGTGACTTCGAACAAGCCCGTTTCCCTTCTGACGGCGAAGCCGAGCCCGAAGCCGGTGCCTGCCGGCAGCGTGGTTGCACCAGAGAATTTGGCATCGCCAAGATGGTCCGCGCTCATGTATGCAACGGTCGTGCGGCTCAGCAGGCGCACGCCGTCGAGTTGGCCGCCATTGATCATCATCTGCAGGAAACGGGCATAGTCCGCGGCAGTCCCGACGCTGCCGGCGCCGCCGGCATCGTTTTTTTGCGCGACCGTCACATCGAGAAGGTTGATCGGTTTATCGGTCGCCCGATCGGTCGCAAAAGGCTGCGCCAGGCGATCGCGTTTTTCCGGCGGCACGATGAAGGCCGAATCCGTCATGCCGAGCGGCGTGAAGATGCGCTCCTGGAGGAACTGGCCGAGGGTCATGCCGGAGATCACCTCGATCACGCGGCCCAGCACGTCGACAGACAGGCTGTATTCGAATGTCGTGCCCGGCTGATGGGCGAGCGGAACTTTCGACAAGCGCTCGATCTGCTCCGCCGGAGTCACATCCTTCCAGTCGACACCTTCCTTTGCGTAGAGCTCCTTCACTTTCGGATGCGAGGTGTAAGGCCCGTAAACGAATCCCGAGGTGTGCCGCAGCAAGTCCTGGATGTTGACCTCGCGGTCCGGCGGCACGTTGACGTATTTGGTCGCGCCGGTGTAGGGGTCGGTCGCGGCGACGCTAACTTCGAGCTTGCCGAGCGCAGGAAGGTATTTCGACACGGGATCGGTCAGCCGCAGCCGCCCTTCTTCCATCAGCATCATCGCCGCCACCGAGGTGTAGGCCTTGGTCATGGAATAGAGACGGAAGATCGCGTCCTTCGGCATGGGCTTGCCGCTTGTCGGATCGAGCTGGCCGACACTTTCGAAGTAAACTACCTTGCCCTTGCGCGCGACCAGCATCACCGCGCCCGGATACTGCCCCTTGTCGATCTCGCCCTGGATCACCGGCGCGATGCGCGCGAGACGCGCCGCGGAAAACCCCACTTCTTCCGGCGCGGCCGAGGGCAGGTCCGCCGCCCAGGTCACTGCGGCGGCGGAAAGCGCAAAAATCAAGCACGCAACGAGACTGCGAATCACGCTCATGTCGGCTCCTCCCATTTATTGACAGCTAATATAGAAAGTAACGGTTAACGCCAGATTATCGCTTTCTTTAGAGCGTGCATTCTTGATTTTAAATGCCCCCGCAAAGCGCCCGCTGTGATAACGACCGCGACAACGATCTTTCCGATTGGACCTTCGGATTTAGTGCTCGGTTTAGCCGCCATGAATTTCCCGGACTAAGAATTGTTGCAAGACGAATGCGATCGGAGTCAATTTGATTCCGTGATCGTGCAGCGAAAATCGACGCCCCCGCAATTTGTTCGCACGAGATTTCATTCGTCTTGAGGATTGGCTGGGTGATGAATTATCAGTACCGCTGCTGTCTTGCGGCAGTAAACAAATCTGTCCTTTTTTTCGTATATTACGGCCTCGCACACAAACAGCAATGTCATGCGATGATCCCGCCATGGTTAAATTCCACCGGGACCGCCTGCACCACCACCGGGAAAAGGGATTAGAATCATCGGCTAATCGCCATGAAGTTACTATCAGGCGCCGGCCGGGACTTCGAGGTCGCGCCGAAACAGAGGTGGTGCATGCGCAACAAATACATCGAGATCGTGTTTATTGATTCCGTTTACGCCGGCGCGAAGCGAAGCCGCTGTCAGGCCCGCGTCTGATCATGCCAGCCGTCTAAGGACACGCCAATGAGCAGGCTTCTCGATTCAATCAAGCGCGCCGAACGCGCGTGGAAGCGCGGCAAAGAGGCGCCCGCGCAAACGGCCTCCGACACCGGTACGAGCATCGCGTCGAGCGTTGCCGAATCGCGGGCAGCGTCACATCCCGACACAACCCTCGAAAGAGCGCCCGAACCGGACGCGATGGCGCTCGACACCGATCTCGAGCAAGCGCACAGCGATGAGTCGGGCGAAGGTCTGATTGGCCGCGAAGTGCCGGAGAACGACGGCACCAACCCTGACGAAACTACAGCGCTCGGGACGAGCGCTCAGCCGCAACACGACGTTACTCCGGACAGAAACTCAACCGCCCATTCGTCTCTTGCCCGGGCGGATGGAGTTGCTGGGGCGACTGCGCGCAAGAAGGCGGAGTCCGATCGCAGGAGAAAAGCGCGGGAAGAGTCCCGCATCCAGACCGAGCGCGCGATGACCACAGCGGCGCTTGCTCGTGTGCGGGCCGAGCGGGAAGCGTTCACCGCAGCGCAGGCGCGAACCCGTACCGAAGTTGAAGGCGCGCGCGTTCTAAGAGAGCGCACACGTGCTGAAGCGGATGTCGAAGCAACCGCGCGCGCGCGAGCCCAGCAGGAAATGCAACTCCGGGCCGTGATCGACGCGCGCATCGCGGCGGAGCGAGAGGCGGAGTCCACCGCGCTGGGAAAACTGGAAGCGGAGCGCGAAGCATTCGAAGAAGCTCATGCGAGAAGGGAAGCCGAACAGGAGCTGGAAGCGGCAGCGCCGGCACGGGCGAGAGCGGAAGCCGCCGCCGAAGCCGCGGCAAAACAACGCGCCGAGGCCGACCGTTTGCTCAAGCGCCATGCGGAAACGCGCCTGATCGCGGAACGCGAAGCCGGCGCTGCCGCGAAAGCCGCGCGCGAGGCGGAATCGGTTGCGCTAGCCCAAGCGCGGGCACGACGGGACGCGGAGCAGGCTCTGGCCGCAGCGGCGATGGCGAGAACCATAGCCGACGCCGAGACGGCGGTGATCGCGAACGAGAAGGCACAAACCGAACGGGCGGCGAAAGAGCAGGCCGAGGCGCGAATCGTAGCGGAGCGCGCGGCCGAAACGGCACAAAAAGCGAAGCTCGCAGCCGAGTCCACGGCACAGACCGAAGCCGATGCGCGGATGGAAGCCGAACGCAAGGCCGAAGCCGCGGCGAAAGCGAAGGTGGAAGTGGAACGCAAACTGCTCGTCAAGGCCAACACCAGGCGCGATGCCGAGCACGCCATGGCAGCGGCGGCGGCCCTGTGCGTGCAAGCCGATACCATTGCAGCGGCAGCCGCGAACGAGCGAGAGCAAGCCGACCGTTTGGCGAAGGAACAGGCCGAAGCTCGATTTGCGGTCGAGCGCGAAGCCGAAGCGGCGGCAAAGTCCAAACTCGCGGCAGAGCGCAGCGCCGAAGCCGCCGCCGGTGAGAGAGTGCAGGCGGAGCGCGAAGCACTATCTCAGGTCGAGGCGCACATTGCTGCGGAACGCGAAGCGGCCGCGGTGTTGAAGTCCAAGCTGCGAGTGGAGCGCAAGGCCGAAGCCGCCGCGAAAGCCACGCGCGATGCGGAGGTAATTGCGCAGTCGGAAGCACGGGCCCGGCGCAATACCGAGGAGGCGCTGGAAGCCACGGCGAAAGCCCGGGCAAAGACCGACATCGAAGCGCTCGCCGCCGCAGAGGCGCGTGTCAACGCGGAACGGAAGCTTGCCGAGCAGGCGGAGGCGAGATCTATCGCGGAGCGCAAGGCGGAGGAAGCCGCGAAAGCCAGGCTCGTCGCCGAAAGCCGCGCCAAGTCGCAGCTCGATGCACGCATCGAGGCGGATCACCGGGCGAAGGCGGCTACGAACGCAAAACTAGATGCGGAGCGTAAGACGCTGGAAAAGGCGAAAGCCCGACGCGAAGCCGAACAGGCGCTCGAGCTCGCATCTGCCGCGCGGGCGAAGGCCGATTATGAAGCCGCGGAAATTGCAAATCAGCGCGCGCAGGCCGAGCGCCAGGCGCGCGAGCAGGCCGAAGCGCGGGCGCTTTCGGATAATTCCGCGCGGCGGGCGGCGGCACAACGCGAAACCATGGAGCAAAGCGCGGAGCGCGAGGCATTGGCGCGGGCGCGGGTCGAGCAAAAAGCCGAATTCGAAGCGAAGCAGCGAATAGAGTCGGAGCGGGCCAAAGAGACTGCGGCTCGCAGCCGGGGGGATCGCGATCGCGAGCTTCAGGAGGCCGCCGCGCGTCGCGCACAGCACGATGCGCAAGCCCTGGAACAAGCGCGACAGCGCGAGGAGGAAGAAACACGCGCGATAGACGC
>JANMYN010000184.1:0-1766 GCA_031382195.1 Betaproteobacteria bacterium | reverse complement strand
CGAAGTAGAACTGGTCGCCAATATCGGCAGCGCGAGGCTCAGGTTGAATCAGGTCAGCGGGCTCAAGGTCGGTGACGTGATTCCATTGGACATTCCGGCCGAGTTGACCGCGGAGGTCGACGGCGTCCCGGTCATGGAATGCAATTACGGTGTTTTCAACGGACAGTACGCATTGCGTGTGCGCCGCATGATCAACCACAGCATGGAGGACCGCTTTCCGGGTCCGGACGATGCCTGATCAGGAGCGTCGCAACAGCGACGGCAGGCCTTTTAAATCCAAATCAACGGAGGCAGCAATGCCAGAAACCAGTACTGCAGCACCGAAAAACGACGATTGGGCCGCTGCCCTCGCGGAGCAAAGCGTGGTCGAATCTCCCGCCGCACCCGTGTTCCAGAAACTCGCGCCAGGCGCCACGGTCGATGCCAAGAACGACATCGACATGATTCTCAACATTCCGGTGCAACTCACCGTGGAGCTCGGGCGCACCAAGATCACCATCAAAAACCTTCTGCAACTCGCTCAGGGCTCAGTGGTCGAGCTCGACGGGCTGGCGGGAGAACCGATGGACGTCCTGGTCAACGGCTGCCTGATCGCGCAGGGTGAAGTCGTCGTGGTGAATGACAAGTTTGGCATTCGCCTGACTGACATCGTCACGCCTTCCGAGCGCATGCGCCAGTTGAACCGATGATGCGTTTACTGCCTGCATACGCCGCGCGCGCCGGGGCCTCGACGCTATGGATGGCATGCCCGGCATTCGCCACGGATGCGATGGCCGCGCCGGTGGGCGCCGGTAGCGTTCTGCAGGTGCTGCTCGGCCTGGGCGTGGTGCTTGGCATGGTGTTTGTCGCCGCGTGGGCGATACGCCGATTCAATCCGAATGTCGCCCCTGGGAGCGGCGCGCTGCGCATCGTGGCCGGCACCGCGGTGGGCAACCGTGAGCGTGTGCTGCTGCTCGAAGTCAATGACACCTGGCTCGTCGTGGGGGTCGCACCCGGCCGGGTTTCCCAGATTCACAGCATGCCGCGTCCGGAAAATTTTCCGGTCGGGCAGACGCCCGGCGCGCCGAGCGGTTTCGCCGTATGGCTCAAACAGACTCTGGAGCGCCGCAAACATGCTTAGGCATTTACGCTGGGTTGCCTTCTTGATGCTGCTCACGCCGGCGCTGCCGGCGCTTGCGCAACAGGCGAGCCTGCCGGGATTCACCAGCGTGCCGGGACCCGGCGGAAGCCAGACCTACTCCCTGCCGATCCAGACGCTGCTGTTCCTGACCGCGTTGACTTTCCTGCCGGCGCTGTTGCTGATGATGACCGGTTTCACGCGCATCATCATCGTGTTGTCCTTGCTACGCCAGGCCATCGGCACGCCGACTGCACCGCCCAACCAGGTACTGGTCGGTCTCGCGCTTTTCCTGAACCTGTTTGTAATGGCGCCCACGCTCGACGCCATCTTCCAGGATGCCTACCAGCCGTTCTCGCAGAACAAGATCAACGCGACGCAGGCGATGGATCGCGCCAGCGTGCCGCTGCGCCAGTTCATGCTCAAGCAGACCCGCGAGGCCGACCTCGGCTTGTTCATGAAGCTGGCCGATAGCGAGGCCGCTACGCCCGATCAGGTGCCCATGAAAGCACTGATCCCGGCCTTTGTGACCTCGGAGTTGAAAACCGCCTTCCAGATCGGCTTCCTGATTTTCATCCCCTTCCTGATCATCGACATGGTGGTCTCGAGCGTGTTGATGTCGATGGGCATGATGATGCTCTCTCCGGTC
>JANMYN010000434.1:0-6425 GCA_031382195.1 Betaproteobacteria bacterium | reverse complement strand
GCCGCCCAGCCGCCCACGGGGCCGAGTTCGTCGCGCGCCATCTGGCCCAGGCTGCGGCCATCGCGTCGCGTCGAGCAGAACATGATCACCATGTCCTGCACGCAGCCGCCGAGCACCGCGCCGGCCAGGATCCACAACGTGCCGGGCAGGTAGCCGAATTGCATGGCCAGGGTCGGGCCGATCAGCGGGCCGGGGCCGGCGATCGCGGCGAAGTGATGGCCGAATGTCACCCACTTGTTGGTCGGCATGAAATCGCGACCGTTGTTGAATCGTTCCGCCGGGGTGGCGCGGGTCTCGTCGAGCACCAGCACCTTGGCGCAGATCCATGCGCTGTAGAAGCGATACGCAACCAGGTAAGTGCAGATCGCGGCCGCCACGAACCAGATGGCGTTGATCGAGTCGCCGCGGGGGATGGCGATACCGCCGATGGCGGATGCACCGCCGATGGCGATGGCGAGCCACATCAGCTTGGACAGAGCGGTCTTTGGCATGTCTCCTCCCGAAGTTTTTTTGTATGCCCCGTTAGAGTTGCGATCGCAACTCTAACGGGGCCAGCCGAATGATAGCAGCAAGCCATCAGCCGGACACCTTGCGAGGCGCCGGGGCGCGGACCGCGTCCAAACGACGGTAACGCATGGGCGCAATGGTACAATTCGCGCCTTTCCGCCCCGCCAAAAACCTCACTTCCCGTTCATATTTCATGTTTTCTTCGATCCAGACCATCCAGGAATTCGATACCGAACTGTGGCAGGCCATGCAGTCTGAAGTACAGCGTCAGGAAGACCACATCGAGCTGATTGCATCGGAAAACTACACCAGCCCGCGCGTGTTGCAGGCGCAGGGCTCGGCGCTGACCAACAAATATGCAGAAGGCTATCCGGGCAAGCGCTACTACGGCGGCTGCGAATTCGTCGACATCGCCGAGCAACTGGCAATCGATCGCGCCAAGGCGTTGTTCAAGGCGGAGTTCGCCAACGTGCAGCCGCATTCCGGCTCGCAGGCCAACCAGGCTGTTTACGCCGCGGCGCTGAAAGCGGGCGAAACCATCCTCGGCCTTTCGCTCGCCGCGGGCGGACATCTGACACACGGCTCGCCCGTCAATCTTTCCGGCAAGCTGTACAACGCCGTGGCGTACGGTCTGAACGCCAAAGAGGAAATCGACTACGACCAGGTCGAGAAACTGGCGAAGGAGCACAAGCCGAAAATGATCGTGGCCGGCGCGTCGGCGTATTCGCTGATCTTCGACTGGAAACGTTTTCGGGAAATTGCCGACGCGGTCGGCGCCTACCTGTTCGTGGACATGGCGCACTATGCCGGCCTGATCGCTGCCGGCATCTATCCCAGCCCGGTCGGCATTGCCGATTTCGTGACTACGACGACGCACAAGACGTTGCGTGGTCCGCGTGGCGGCATCATTTTCGCGAAGGCCGAATACGAGAAGATCATCAATTCGGCGATTTTTCCCGGCATCCAGGGCGGCCCCCTGATGCATGTGATTGCGGCAAAGGCTGTTGCGCTGAAGGAAGCCCTGGAGCCGGCCTTTCTCGATTACCAGACGCAGGTGCTATCCGGCGCGCGCAAGATGGCCACGACGCTGCAGAAGCGTGGACTGCGCATCGTCTCGGGCCGAACCGATTGCCACATGTTCCTGCTCGATTTGCGCGCAAGGAAAATCACCGGCAAGGACGCGGAAGCGGCGCTCGGCCGCGCGCACATCACGGTGAACAAGAATGCAATCCCGAACGATCCGGAAAAGCCATTCGTGACCAGCGGCGTGCGCATCGGCTCGCCGGCGATGACCACGCGCGGTTTCAAGGATCCGCAAGCCGAACAACTCGCCAATCTGGTCGCCGATGTGCTGGAAGCGCCGAATGACGAGGCGAACATCGCGAAGGTGCGGGCCAGCGTGATGGAAATGTGCCGGCGGTTTCCGGTTTATGGGAAGTGAGATGAATTTCAGGGGCGAGGGACGAGGGGCGAGGGGCGAGGGGTGCTTTAGAGCTTCGCGCCTTTGCACTTTCGTTTTCCCTCGTCCCTCGTCCCTCGTCCCTCGCCCCTCATGAAATGCCCTTTCTGCAAGCATCCCGACACGCAGGTCGTCGACTCCCGGGTCAACGAAGAAGGGGACAGCATTCGCCGGCGCCGGCGTTGCCTGTCGTGCGACAAGCGTTTCACGACCTACGAGCACGCGGAGTTGCGCCTGCCGCAGATCGTTAAGTCGAACGGGTTTCGGGAACTGTTCGACGAAGGCAAGCTACGCGTCGGATTCAACCGCGCGCTGCACAAGCGGCCGGTTTCCGCGGACCTGCTGGATGAGGCGATTGAACGCGTCAAGCAGAAATTGCTCTCACTTGGCGAGCGCGAAGTCGATTCACGCCGGCTGGGCGAGATGGTCATGCGCGAACTCTACAAACTCGACAAAGTGGCCTACATCCGATTCGCATCGGTGTACCGCGACTTCCAGGATGTCGAGGATTTCCGCGACGCCGTCAAGGAAGTGCAGAAGCCCGCCGCGCGCCGCAAGCCGCGCTAGTGTAGTGCTTCATCCTGTTTGGAACTTATGCGTCGAAAAAACTCCTTCCCCCGCTAGCGGGGGAAGTTCCGATAATTCAGAAGCACTAGACTAGTAGCCTGTTCCGCTAATCCGTGGGATAACTTGCCGAACTTTAGTAAGGCAGACCTTCATGGCACTACATTATTGAGTCACTCACCCCTTATTGCTCCTTCCCTCGCGAGCGGGGGGTCGGGATGGGGGCGTCTTTGACGAGCATTTGCATGATCTACTCTATGGATTTTAGCGCGGAGGATTTTCAGTTCATGGCGCGCGCGTTGCGGCTCGCGGAGCGTGGGCTATATACCACGACACCGAATCCGCGAGTCGGTTGCGTGCTCGTCAAGGACGCGAAGATCGTCGGTGAAGGCTGGCACGAACGCGCCGGCGGCCCGCATGCCGAAGTGGTGGCATTGACTGCGGCGGGCACGGATGCCGAGGGTGCCACCGCGTATGTCTCGCTCGAACCGTGCAGCCATCACGGCCGTACGCCACCGTGTACCGACGCGCTGATAGCTGCGAAAGTCGTGCGTGTCGTGGCGGCGATGCAGGACCCGAATCCGCAAGTCTCGGGCGGCGGCATCGCGAATCTGCGGGCGGCCGGTATCATCGCGGAAGCGGGTGTTCTCGAGAACGAGGCGCGTGAACTTAACATCGGTTTCGTGTCCCGCATGACACGTGCGCGACCCTGGATGCGCGTGAAGATCGCGGCCAGCCTCGACGGCAAGACGGCGCTGAAGAACGGTGTCAGCCAATGGGTGACCGGCCCGGATGCGCGCCGCGACGGGCATCACTGGCGCGCACGCTCGTGCGCAGTCATGACCGGCATCGGCACACTCAGGGACGACGATCCACAGCTCACCGTGCGCGACATCGCGACCAGCCGCCAGCCGCTGCGCATCGTCGTCGACAGCCGGTTGCGCATCACGCCGGAGGCAAAGCTGCTCGACGGTGGCGCGGTGCTGGTCGCAACAGCGGTGCAGGATGCCGCCAAGGCGCGAGCGCTGGAGGCGAAAGGCGCGGCGGTCGTGGTGTTGCCGAATCCGGAAGGAAAAGTGGATTTGTTGCGGCTGACACAACATCTGGCTGGCCAGGGCATCAACGAGGTGCTGATCGAAGCCGGGATGAATCTGAATTCCGCACTGCTGCGCGCCGGAGTGGTAGACGAGTTGCTGATTTATCTTGCTCCGCACCTGCTCGGAGATGCGGCGCGCGGCATGCTGGACCTGGGAGAATTGACGGAAATGAACAAGCGCCTGCAGTTGACCATCCAGGAGACCCGCATGATCGGACCGGACCTGAGAATTCTCGCGCGGCCGGGATTTCTGAATTCGGGAGGCTGAGCGGTGTTTACCGGGATCATCGAGGCAATCGGGCGCGTCGCAGCAGTCAATCCCGCCGGACAATCGGCGGCGCTGACAATCGACGGCGCGGGTCTGGACATGAGCGACATCGTGGTCGGCGACAGCATCGCATGCAACGGGGTCTGTCTCACCGTCACGGCGCTGGCGCCTACCGGATTTACAGTGGATGTGTCACAGGAGACTTTGCGCGTGACTGCGGGTTTCGGGGCTGGGGCTGCGATCAACCTGGAGAAATCGATGCGGCTCTCGGCTCGGCTCGGTGGACACTTGGTCAGCGGTCATGTGGACGGCGTCGGCACGATAACGGCAGTGAAACCGGTCGATGCCAACCGGGAACTCATGGTTCGCTTTCCCGCCGAGCTTGGCCGCTATATCGCGCGCAAAGGCTCGATCGCGATCAACGGCGTGAGCCTGACCGTCAATGTCGTGACCACCGATACGTTTTCGGTGAACCTGATTCCGTACACGCTTGCGGTCACCAATCTGAAAGACTTGAAGCAGGGCGACCGGGTCAATCTCGAAATAGATTTGGTCGCTCGATACGTCGAGCGGATGTTCGACCGGGATGGCCAGCGGTAGGTGAATCGATTGCGCCGAACCAAGATCTTGCGTATGATTCCTTACGTTTGTCTTACCGAACGGAATGTAATGGAAACCACAAAACTATCCACGAAGGGCCAAGTGGTACTGCCGCGGGCGGTTCGCGCGGGACGTAAACTCAAACCGGGTGTTATGTTTTCCGTCGAATTGGTTCCCGAGGGCATATTGTTGCGGCCGCTCAAACCCTTTGTGCCAACGACTATCGAGCAGGCGTTTGGTTGTATGCGCTACTCTGGTAAATCAAAGACCGTCGAGGAAATGCACTTGGCCGTGCTCGCCGAAGCGAGGCGCCGCCGGTGATCTCTCTCGATACCAATGTTCTGGTTCGCTTCGTCACGAACGACGAGCCGCGCCAGGCCAAGCGGGCACGCGCACTGATCGAGGGTAACGATATTTTTGTGGCCGCCACGGTGCTGTTGGAATCGGAATGGGTTTTGCGAGCGGCCTATGGCTTTACCGCCGATCAAATTTTGGACGCGTTGCGCAAAGTGCTGGGCCTAGCGCGCATGCACGTGGAGGCGGCCGATAAGGTGGAGAAAGCTTTTAGCTGGTACGCCGCCGGGTTGGACTTCGCCGATGCGCTGCACGTGGCCTTCAGCGGCTCCGCCGAGAGATTTGCGACCTTTGATGCAAAGCTCGTCCGGCGGGCGAAGAAGATTTCAGAATTATCGGTGCTAGCGGTGTGATGTCGGCGCCTCCAGCAACAACTGGCCCTGCGCTGCTGAAAGCAAGCGATGGGCACAACCGACCGTATCGTGATCAATCCGAAGATCATGCTGGGGAAGCCGGTGATCCGCTGGACACGAATCACCTTGGAACTAATCCTTCGAAAGCTGGGCGAGGGCGCGACAGACCAAGATCTGATGCAAGCCTATCCGCATCTCACCACAGCCGATGTCCACGGGGCGGTGAACTATGCCGCCGATACGCTGGCTCACGAAGAAACTGTTCTCCCGCGTACTCGCACCTGATCGTCGCGTGAAATGCGGTTTTTGGCCGACGAGAGCTGCGATTTTTTGCGTCGTGCGCAGCCCACTTGTCAGGTCTGCACAAACCTATACGCGCAGGGTCAATGTCACAGCCAGCAAAGAGATCTTCGAGGCATCCAGGTTTGATGGCACCTTCAACAAGGCACCCGCGCTGCATTGTCATTGCCGGTCCAAATGGTGCGGGCAAAACCACTTTTGCCCGTGAATTCCTGCCAAAAAATGCCGGCATCGTGAATTTCGTGAACGCTGACTTGATCGCGAGTGGACTTTCGCCCTTGCGACCGGAACTGGCGGCGCGGGCGGCGGGGCGTTTGGTGCTCGCCGAATTTGACCGTTTGGTCAAATCGCGTGCAGATTTCGCCTTTGAGAGCACACTTAGCGGTGTAGGCTACGTTCTGCGCCTCAAGCGGTGGAGGGCGGCCGGCTATCGGATCGAGATCGTGTTCCTACAGCTGCGATCGCCGCGACTTGCGCTACGACGCATAGCGGCCCGGGTCAAACAGGGTGGACACAATGTGCCGCGCGCCGACGTACTGCGTCGGTTTGCCCGAGGATGGAAGAACTTTCAAACTGTCTACCGTCCGCTCGCGGACGCGTGGGCCGTATATGACCATTCCGGGGCCAATCCCCGGCTTCTGGAGCAAGGATGAAGAAGCGAACAAAGACCAAGAAGGAAACAAACACCTTTGCGGAATCGGTCGGGCAGGCTCTTCGGCGATCGGCCAGAACCGCACGTAAAACCGCTCGTCGCTATGGCACTCCCGTTTACATCTGGAAGGACGGCAGAGTTGTCGCCGAGAAACCCTAAACCTGTTCTTGGCGGTCATTGACTGAACGCGGGGCGGCGGCTTCGTCATCGGCCATGAGCCGCGAGTAGCCAACGGCATCGGCGCAGAGGATGGCGGCGAGTTTGCGGTGAGA
>JANMYN010000021.1:0-3335 GCA_031382195.1 Betaproteobacteria bacterium | reverse complement strand
ACGCTGTTGGAATGCAGGTAGCGCGCCACTTCTTCCAGCGGAAAACTATGCGTGGCCGTCAGCGAAAGGATGATCGCGTCTTCCGTCGCCGCGGCTTGAAGCTCGAAATTGAACTTGCGGCAGAAGCGCTTGCGCAAGGCCAGCCCCCACGCGCGATTGATGCGATTGCCGTAGGGCGAATGAATGACAAGCTGCGTACCGCCGCTTTCGTCGAAGAAACGTTCCATGACCAGCCGTTGCTGTGTCGGCAGCAGCCCGAGCGCCGCTTTCGCGCTGCCGAGGTAGTCGACCACTTGCGCGGCGGCATCCGCGCCTATGCCGACTTCTTCGACCAGATAGTCCAGCGTGGCCTGCGCATTCGGCAGCCGCGCATCGACATCGGCGCGCAATCTGGATACCGCGAAGGACACTTCGTCGCTGCGCGCCGGTGCCTCGCCGAGCCAGAACGGAATCGAGGGTGGCATGCCTTCGGCGTCCTCCACCCGAACACGACCTGCTTCGACGCGAAGGATGCGGTAAGACGTATTGCCAAGCTGGAACACGTCGCCTGCCAGACTCTCGACGGCGAAATCTTCATTGACCGTGCCGACCATGATGTCCTGCGGCGACAGCACGACGGCGTAGTCTGCGCTGTCGGGAATCGTGCCGCCAGACGTCACGGCCGTCAGCCGCAGCCCGTCGCGCGGCCGCAATTTGCGGTTGACCGCGTCGCGGTGGATCAGCGCGCGCTTGCGGCCGCGGCGTGTCGAAAAGCCTTCCGCCAGCATCTGCAGGACTTCGCCGTATTCTTCCCGCGTGAGTTCGCGATAAGGCCACGCGCGCCGCATCAGCTCGTAAAGCTCTTCCTCGTCCCATTCCCCGGAAGCCACTTCGGCGGCAATCTGCTGCGCCAGCACGTCCAGCGGCTTCCTCGGTATCACTACTCGATCCAGCTCTTCGCGCCGCACTGCATCCAGCAGCGCCGTGCATTCGACGAGGTCATCGCGCGACACCGGAAACAACCTTCCTTTCGGCAATCCGCCGACCGCGTGCCCCGACCGACCGACCCGCTGCAGCAGCGCGGAGATCCTGCGCGGCGTGGACAGTTGGCAGACAAGATCCACATGCCCGATGTCGATGCCCAGCTCGAGCGACGCGGTGGCGACCAGCGCCTTGAGTTCGCCGCGCTTCAATCTTTGCTCGGCGTTCAGCCGCTGCTCGCGAGCCATGCTGCCGTGATGCGACGTGACCTGGTCTTCACCCAGGCGTTCGGAGAGTGCACGGGCGGCGCGTTCCGCGAGTCGTCGCGTATTGACGAACACCAGGGTCGAGCGGTGCTCGCGAATCAACTCCGCGAGCCGGTCGTAAACCTGGGTCCAGACTTCGGTCGACATGACGGCGTCGAGCGGCGATTCCGGCACTTCGAGGGCGAGATCGCGCTGGCGAACATGGCCCGTGTCGACGATGGTGCAGGCGTACGAATCGAACAGCCCGCCGGACTGGCCGCCGCCCACCAGGAAGCGCGCAACGTCCTCGATCGGCTTTTGCGTTGCCGACAACCCGACGCGGGTCAGCCGTCCGCCGGCCAGATGCTGCAGACGCTCGAGGGAAAGCGACAGATGCGCACCGCGCTTGTTCGGCGCCACGGCGTGGATTTCGTCGACGATGACGGTGCGCGTGCTCGACAGCATCTTGCGACCGGACGCGCTGGTCAGCAGGATATACAGCGATTCCGGCGTAGTCACCAGGATGTGAGGCGGCTTGCGGCGCATGCGGCTGCGCTCCGACTGCGGCGTATCGCCGGTGCGCACCACGGTGCGGATGTCCACGTCCGGCAAACCCGATTCGAACAGCTCCTTGCGGATTCCGGCCAGCGGCTCGTCGAGGTTTTTCTGGATGTCGTTCGATAACGCCTTCAGCGGCGAAACATAGACCACATGAATCTCGTCGCGCAAATCCCCGCGCACGCCCAACCGGATCAGCGCGTCGATGGTTGCGAGAAAGGCCGCCAGCGTTTTGCCCGACCCCGTCGGCGCCGCGATCAGTGCGTTATTGCCGGAACTGATTGCCGGCCAGGCCTGGATCTGCGGCTCGGTCGGTGCCGTGTAGGTGCGCCGGAACCAGCTCGCCACAGCCGGATGAAATGAGTCGAGGACACTCGCGCTGCCAGGCGATGTAGTGGACATTCTGTTTTAGTCCGCCAGCTCCACGCGGAACAGGCTGATCAATCTTTCCAGATAGATCATCGCGGCCGGTTCGCCTTCCGCAGGCGCCCACGAGGCCTTTTCCTTGCGGTCAAGCCGCGTATAGGGTCCGGCCTTGGCCTCGAATATGACTGATCCCGGTTCGAGCGCAACGAAGGTATGCCAGGTTGCGTACGGAATATCGACACCGATCGCGCTGCTCCCGGCACGTAACGCGGCGTGTTGAAGAATTCCGCCGGCATCATCGAACACCACCATACCCACGGCACCCCGCAGCACGACCAGCGTTTCGTCCTTGGCAGGATCGAGGTGCCGATGCGGCTGGACATAGGAATCCGGCTCGATCGCGTTCAGCAGCCGATTGGCAGGGGCCGCTTCGTGCGGATGAAAATTGAAATTCTTGCGCAGCCGCGGGCTGGCATTGGCCTGCGCGGAAAGAGAGTCGAGCAAACGCGCATCGATGAGCGTGGGCGATTTCACGGATACACGACCTGGACATTCTTTGGTTCCAGCCATTTCCCGAGTTCCGAGATCAGGTTGTCGTCCGGCGTTATTTTCCAGTCTTCGCCCAGGTCGAATTCCGCCACGGCGCTGCCGTTGGTGTAAGCGATCGACACGCGCAGACTGCCGTTGCGATAAGGCTCGAGCACTTTCTTCAGCTTGTTTGCATCGGCGGCGCCGTTCATCGACAGCCTGAGGCTGCGGCCGAAGCGCGAGCGCACGCTCGCGAGATCATGGATTTTCTCCGCGGCGATGCGCATGACCACATTGTCGTCCCCGTCCTCGCCACCGCGACGATACGAGCGGACTTTCGCCTCCACCAAAACCACCGCGTCTTCGCGAACCAGGGTCCGATGCCGCTCCAGGATTTCGTCGTAGACGACCACTTCCACGCGCGCGGTGCCGTCGGAGAGCATCATCACCATCATGCGCCCGCCCGCGGTTTTCTGCATCCTGACCGATTCGATGATTCCAGCAATGTGCTGCTGCCGTGCCCCTGCTTCCGGCGCGGGGGGCATCAGCTTGCAAAGGCGCGTGCGAACCACCGCCGAGAATTCGTCCTCGTAGAATCTGAACGGGTGCCCGCTATAGTAGAAACCGAGTGCAAGTTTTTCGTTCTGCAGGCGCTCGCTTTCGTCCCAGCGCGGCACC
>JANMYN010000870.1:0-9624 GCA_031382195.1 Betaproteobacteria bacterium | reverse complement strand
GCGTCGAGGCAGATTTCCACGAAGTGGTTGCCGCCGCCCAGCGACCCGAGCTGGCGCCACATGCGCGGTTCGTCAAGGCGGCCCATCTCGTCGAGGATGCGCAGCTTCGGGAAACGCTCGTCGAGTGTCTTCATGCGATTTCCAAGGCCAAGCGCTTCGCGGCTGCCCTCAGGCGCCAGCGGCTGCTTGTGGAAATTAACGCCCACAGGCACGTCACGCTCGATCTGCGCACGCAGGCGGTTGAGGCTCTCGGGAAGGTCGCCGGCGACCAGGTCCGTCTTCGCCGCGAGCATGCCACAGCCGATGTCCACACCCACCGCGGCCGGCACGATGGCCGCACGCGTCGGGATGACCGTTCCCACGGTCGCACCTTTGCCGAGATGCACGTCAGGCATCACAACCACCGGCCCGGCGAGAATCGGGAGCCGGGTGACGTTGCGGATCTGCTCGATCGCAGCCATCTCCACTTCCATGTCGCCCGTCCACAGGCGGGCGCCGGGAAGCATCTTCTCGTAGTGCGCTTTCATCATGATCTTGCCCTCACCGGGGCAATGATAATGAAAATCATGGCCAGCGCTGTTCTGTTTCAGCACGCGCCGCCCGGTGGATGCCAGGAACACCGCTTCCGGGTCGCCGCCAAGCAAAAACCCGGAGCTCTTTCGAGTCTCCGGGCTGCGTGGTGTTGCTGCGGTGGAGGCCGGGCACCGTTTTGCCCGCGGCCCGACAACGCGTGTTCAGGGAGCCGTTTCGAACGCGAAGTCGCTGATGTGATATTCGCCTTCGGCTTCCTGCTGGGAAAGCGGGGCAAAGCGCGCTCCCGTACTGGCGTCGGCCACGTGCGGGGCCGATTTCAGTTTCGGCTCGCCCATCTCGTGTTCCCAGAAAACGAAGCAGCGCTTGGTTGCATGCCAGCGACCGACGGTGGTCAAGTCGCCCAGCAACCCGGTGTAGTAAGCGCCGTGCAGCAGCGCATTCAGGGACAGCACCTTGCGGTCGAGCAAAGCCTTCTGCGCCGCGGTGGACTTGGATTTCGGTTGTCCGGCCACATGGTCGGCTGACTGTGTTGCGAATTCGGTCATATTGCCCTCACTCTGCGGTCCCTGGCTTCAGTGACCCACTCCATGTCCACTGCTTGAATCCCCGATAGCACCTTGCCCGGCGATTCCGCAACGTGCAGCCGGTACCCAGGCATTCAACGCGCTTTCCCACCCGAAAACCAGTGAAAACCGCCGAATGGCGGATATCGCACGACGAGCGGCTTCCGCTACCCGAGGCTGCCGGTAGCTGCAGGAAAGTCCCCGGCTAAAACGCAAACAAGGCAGAAAAAAGGGGGTTGGGAGACCGATGCACGTGCCCGGCATGTTGATCAAACTGCTCTTCTTCAGACAACCAATCTCCGCCCCACATTCTTTGCCTACCCTCGTTCCCAGGAATTTCCTGCTCGCGTCACACGGCTGGAAGAAGTTGGTTTCGTTGACCTCCGGTTAACGGGGGCATACATTTCCCGTTGCTGGAAAATGGGGTTCGACGCCACGCATAACGTTTCGCGTGCAACTCGCCGGGAGAATTCCGATGACCGAAACCGCGCTTGCAATCGTCGTTGTTGTTGCCTTGGTTGCCGGACTGACGTTTCTGCGGGCCAGGACTGACAGCAAGTTCGAAGTCAAGACATCCGACGTCGCGCTCGCACTTGTGCCTGTCGCCCTTTGGATGCTGTTTACCGGCAAAGTGCAGGAGTTTGCAGTGGGCGACGTCAAGATCGTCACCGCGATTCGCGAGGCGTCCGCTTCGCCGATCAGGAATCAGGTGACTCCGCTCCCGGTCGCCGATGTCCGGATGGACCCGAAATCGGGTGTCGATCAGATTCCTGCATTGCTTCGCAAAAAGACCGAGGCGCTCAGTTTCCGGCTTGGCTCCGGTGGTTCCTATGGCCCGGCCATCGCCGAGTATCTCGCCCGTCTGTCGCAGTCGCCTTCATTCCGTTACGTCGTGATTTCAACTGCCGATGGAAAATTCCTGGGCATGATCGACGGCCGGCAACTGGCGGCCCTACTGATCGGCCCGGATATGCAGGCGGCAAATGAATTCGCCCAGAACCTCAACCGTAACGACGCCGAGGCGATCCTGCGCTTGTCGGGCATCGTTGCGCGCGACAAGGCCATCACGAAAAAGACGGACAAGCGCCAGGCGCTGATGCAAATGGAGGCGCTGGACGTTCAAACGCTGCCTGTAGTCGACGAAGCCGGCCAGTTTGCCGGTATCGTGGACCGGTCGAAACTGACTGCAAGCATTCTGATCGAAATTGCGGGTAAGGTCGGTAGTTGACCTGGAACAGCCTTGCCGGCCCGGCCGGTTTTGACCGACGCGCCGCCGGCCTGATTAAAGAACGCATCATCCATTGTCTTCCAGTTCCATATTGCGGCGGTGCTGGATCAGGCCGGCGCGCAGCTCGTCGAGCTTGCGGTGAATCTGCTGAATCGCGAACTCGGCCTTGATGTTGATCTGGAAATCCTGATCGGCCTGCAGCCGGTCTTTGATGCTCTGCCGGTTCTGGCTCATCATGATGACCGGCGCCTGCAGCGCGGCGATGCAGGACAGGATCAGGTTCAGGAAAATGTAGGGGAACGGATCGGGCGCAGAGGTGAAGAAGTAGGCCGTATTGACGGCCATCCACAGCAGCAGGAAGCCGCAGAAGCTGATAATGAAGACCCACGAGCCGCCGAAGCGCGCGACCAGATCGGCCACTTTTTCGCCGATAGACATCCGCTCGTCGATGACCTCGTTGATATTTTTCAGTTGCACCCGGGCCAGCAGTTCGTCAGCCGTTCGCAGCCGGTGAATAATGACGCTCATGAACTGGCGGGCCGCGGTCGGGCTGCGGTTGGTGAGTGCCGCAATGCTTGCGAGCGGGATGCTTATGAGACTGGAGTCCGCCGCCGCGCGGGCCGTGGCTGTGCGCGGGTGAGCGTCGAATAGGGAAAGCTCGCCGAAGAATGAGCCGGCTTCGATGGTGGCGAGAATGATTTCCTCTCCCTTGGCGGGCAGGACGATGTCGATGACCCCTTCATCCACGATGTACATGTGCTCGGGCAGGTCGCCATGATTGAAAATGGTCTCCCCCGCCTTGAAGAGCTGCCGCACGGTATCCTTCCTGAGTGCATCGAGTTGGGCCGTTGGCAGATTGGCAAACAGCGGCACGTTTTCGATTTGGTAGGTTTCGCTCATATCCTGCTCTCCCTGAATTCCGATTGACGTTCCGGCGTATTTAACCACTCACCGGCTCATTACCGGTAATTGGGTCGTGGACATGGCTGCGCGCCGCGCACAGAGCACGCAAAGTCCAGCGCTCCCTCTCCCCTCGCTGCCCGGCGTACTATATAGCGTGGAGTAGCCGATGAACGAAGAGCAGTTCGCCGAATTGCGCCAGCACATGATCATGGAGATCACATCGATCACCGTGATGGTGGGTGAGCGCATCGGCAAGTACAACCTGGATGCGCGCGTAATGGAAGTCATGGCCAGGGTGGCGCGGCACGAATTCGTGCCGCTCGAGATCCAGCCCTACGCGTATCTCGATCGCCCGCTGCCGATCGGCTACGACAAAACCATCTCCCAGCCTTTCATCGTCGCGCTGATGACGGATCTTCTGCAGGTCGGCAACCAGGACGTCGTCCTCGAAATTGGCACCGGGTTGGGGTATCAGACGGCGATTCTCGCCGCGCTGGCGCGCAAGGTGTACAGCATCGAGATCATCGAGCCACTCGCCGAACAGGCGGTGAAGCGGCTTGCCCGGGCAGGCTGCGCCAACGTCGAAGTCAGGATGGGCAACGGCTACCACGGCTGGCCCGAGTACGCGCCCTTCGACCGGATCATCGCCACCGCTGCGCCGGACCTGATTCCGGCTTCGCTTATCAGCCAGCTCAAGCCCGGTGGACGGATGGTCCTTCCGGCTGGCCTGCCGGACAGCCAGCAACTGATCCTGGTCGAGAAAAGCGCCGCCGACGGCAAGCTGGCAACTCGCGAGATCCTGCCTGTGCGTTTCTCCGAGCTCGAAGGCGCCGAGTCGGAGTAAGTGTTCCCGACAAGGAGGGTGAGCGGCAAAAACTTGCACGGATCGGGGTCATACAATAGTTAGCGTGCCCTACGGCGCGGATCGCAAGATTCACGTGGATACGAAGGAGCACTGGCTGGGGGCGATCTGTGCCGGCGCGAATGGAGACGATTGATCGCGCATGCCGGTTTCCTGGACTCGCGAGAAGTGGCTCCGACGGATCCTGAACAGCTGCGCAGACCGGAGCGTCAATGAGGTAAATGACGCCCTCGCGGTAAATATGGTGAAACGGGTGCAGATCGTTAAGAATTACGAGCGCCCCGGAACCATATTGACATCGAGCTCGTGCGCGCGGATTGCCACCGGAGCGGGACCTTCCTGTATCGTCTGACCCAGCACCACTTCATTGGCGGGACGGGTCACGGCCGTGCCGGCGACTTGTTCCGAGGTCACAAACCCACGACCATCGACGTTGTTTACGCTGTCGATCAGGTTCACCCATACCGAGGTATCGGCAAAGGCGCCCGTCGCGATGATGGCGAAACTTTCAGCAACAATTACATTGAGGATTTTCATTTTTTCATTCCTTTCAAACGGTTGTTACATCACTTACTTAAGTAAGTCAGCATTATGTGCAGTGGGTTCCCGCAATATTGAAAATTCCAAAAG
This sequence comes from Betaproteobacteria bacterium, assembly GCA_031382195.1. Classification (GTDB taxonomy): domain Bacteria; phylum Pseudomonadota; class Gammaproteobacteria; order Burkholderiales; family JACQAP01; genus JACQAP01. The sequence goes on along the minus strand of JANMYN010000870.1, from coordinate 4,904 downwards.
ACAGAAATCCGCTTGCCATCAACTGTCGCTAATCGCGGTGACGTTGAAGCGCGCATGCGATTCAATCAGATTAGGAGAAGGATTTTTTGTCTCGGCGTGAGTTCATCCGCAAAGCGACCATCACGTAACCGGCATTGCTCATGGGGCCATGAAGAAAAATAAAATCTGAAAGAAAAAGCCAGGAAATGTTGCGCATTGAACGGGAAAGGCCGCGCGCGCAATGATCATTTCGCTGATCTGACAGCGAACCTTTGCCGGCGAATGTGCGCAACCTTCGGCACCGATCGCCGGGCCGGGCCGCAGGCAAACTTGATGTCGGTGATGCGGATGAAGTTGAAAAGGTTAAAGCGGGTGAAACGCTGAACGGTACACGGGCAAGGCTCAGTTGGATCCGCGGGTGCTACTGGCAATCTCCGATTCTTTTGCCAGCCTGGGCCTCGGACATGGTCATGTTCTTGCCGCCCATGTTCATCTTGATGGTGCCGCGATACGTGGTGATTTTGGTGTCGAACACGGCAACCGCGCTGCCCCGGTTTGGTCCCGCACACGCGATGCGATAGATCGCCGAGCCGGCCGTCGCCTCGTAGTCGACCAGTTCGCAGCGCTTCAGGGGATTGTCGCTCAGAACGAAGAATGCCTGCCCCGATTTCAGATCGTCGCGGTTCACGCATCGGGTCAAAACAATTGGAGTCGCTACATCCTGCACGTTGGGCAGGCTGATGCGGACCTCGATCTGGTAAAGCCCCGGTGTCAGCCATGTATCCGCCGCGTTGGAGGCCGACACAGCGAGTGCGGCGACCACGCTTGCCGCAGTCAGCACAATGCGCATCCGATTTCTTTCACCGGGTACGAACGTTAACCGCGTTGGCGGAAACAATGCTGATCTCCCCGAGTCGCAAGGGTATCGCGTCAATTGCATTCGATTGGCATCGGCCCGATCGCAAGACGCAACGGCGCTCAGGCCGCAAGCGGCGTTGTGCGAGTAAGGTCTGAACCGAATTGCGCAAACATTTGTCGACCGACCAGCGCGGGATCATTAATTGCGCGCACGGCAGTGTAGGCGGCTTGCGCTTCCGGATAGCGGCGGCGCAGGAAGTTGAGCCATTGTTTGAGCCGGCCCGCGCGCTGATGAGGCGCCATATGCGCGCCGACGATCCGCCAGAAATCGGCCACGAACGGCAGCAGCGCCTGCCAGTTCAGGCCCCGATCCTCGGAGCAGGATTCGAACGAGTCGCGCCTTTCGATTGCAACAGGAGGCGTGCGCCGGTCTCGCGCCTTGATCGCCAGCGCAAGGCCGGGATCGGCCACAATGCCGCGGCCCAGCATCATTGCATTGCATCCCGAGATAGTTCGGCAGCGTAGCGCGTCTTCGACATTCCAGATTTCGCCATTGGCAATCACCGGGATGCAAATCGCGGCGCGGATACCCTGAATGCATTCCCAGTAGGCCGGCGGACGATAGCCATCGGCTTTCGTGCGCGCGTGCACCACCAATTCGTCGGCGCCGCCGCCGGCGATGGCGAGCGCGCACTCCAATGCGCGGAATCCGTCGTTGTAACCCAGCCGCATCTTGGCCGAGACCGGCACGTCCCGCGGCACCGCCCGGCGCACCGCGGCAACGATCTCGGCGATGAGTTCGGGCTCATCGAGCAGTACGGCGCCGCCGCGATGGCGGTTTACGCCCTTGGCCGGGCAACCGAAGTTCAGGTCAATGCCGGCGGGTCCCAACGCCGCGAGTTTCGCTGCGTTTTCGGCAAGGCAAACCGGGTCCGAGCCCAGCAGTTGCGCGCGAACCGGGACGCCTGCCGGCGTGCGACCGCCATGATCGAGTTCCGGCACGATGCGCTTGAACACGCGATCGGGCAGCAGTGTGCCGGTGACGCGAATGAACTCCGATACGCAACGGTCGATACCGCCGACGCGCGTGAGGATGTCGCGCAAAACGAAATCGAGCAGGCCTTCCATTGGCGCGAGCAGGATCATGGCAATGATTTGAGTGCAGCAGTGCGCGTCAAGCAATCCGGTCGCATCGGTATGGTTCCGCCGGGCGCGCGTTATTTGGCAACCTGTACCAGCACGCGACGGTTCTTTTGTTTGTCGGCAGCGCTTTTTTCGGGGGAGACCAGCGGCTTTCCGGAACCCACGCCGCCAGGCACACAGGGCAACTTCATTCCCTTCGCCTTGAGTTCGGCACAGACCTTATCTGCCCGCGCCTGAGACAGCTTCTGATTGGTCTGCGCACTGCCATCGGCATCGGTATGGCCCTCGGCCGTGACGTGAAGATTCGGGAATGCCGTTTTCAAACCCTTGGAATTTTCGGTTAACACCTTCAGCAGACCCTTGACCCGCTTGTCGTTGCCGGGCGCGAACTCGGCCTTGCCCGTCTTAAACTCGAACTGGCCGTCCTTGATCTGCTGCTCGGCCAGGGATTGATTAACCTTGTCGAGCAAGGACTTGCCAGTCATATTCCCAAGCTTGGGCAATTTCTCCAGGTCCAGTGCCATCGCCAGGGAACTGTTCAGCATCAGCACTCCCGTAGAAATAATTATCTTCAAACGCATGGGTCGTTCACCTCGAAACGGTTCTGGGTACATTCGGCCCCGTGTAGTTTAACGCACGAGGGGCGAGGGTAAAAGAAGAGTATGACCTAGTCCCTCGTGTTTTCCAGCCGCTCGTATTCGGCGATGACCTGTGCGCCCAATAACAGCAACGTGGCCCCAATCTCGAAACTCAGCAGCACGACGATCGCGCTGGTGAGCGATCCGTACACGACGCCGACCTGCGAGATCGTACCGAAATACCACACCAGAGCGTGACGGACCGCCTCCCAAAGAACGCCCGCCGTCGCACCGCCGATCAGCGCGTGCCAGAACGGCAGTCTGCCGAACGGCATGATCAGGTAAATGGAAGTGATCAGCATGATTTCGAGAACGACGCCCACGACATAGAGCATGAATCCGGAAAAGCCGCCGAGCGACCAGTTATGCCCGAGAAAGACAATGCTTTCCTGTCCGATCGCCTCGACACTCGCCGAAATCAGCGTTCCCACCAGTAGCGCGAGGCCGAGGAAGAAAATGTAGCCGAAGGGAATCAGCGCCGATACCAGCAGGTGGCGTTTGCGAACGGCAAGACGGTGCATGAATATCACCGCCATCGCGCTCTCGAGTACGGTGAATGCGAGCGAGCTGAAAACCAGCATGGTGCCGAGCAGCAGCCAGCCAAGCGCGACTCGAGCCTCGAGGAAACTCGCCAGTTCCTTCACGACTGCGTTCGACTGTCCCGGTGCCACCCATTCCAGGGCGTGGCCCAGAGTCGCCAGCAGTTCGGCCTGGTCGAGAAAGTTCGAAAGCGCGATGACGATCAGGATCAGCAGCGGAACAATGGACAGAAGGGCGTAGTAAGCGACGGCCCCTGCGAGCAGGAGTCCCTGGTTGGCGCGAAACGCCTTGACCACCTGAAAGGCGAACCTGGCCGGGTAATTTACTACCTGCGCTGCGTGCTTGAACATAGGTCTCATCGGATTCCTGGATTGGCGTGAAAGCTGTTATCAGTTTCGAAATGTGAATATATGCAAATGCAGGCGCGAGCGCAGATAGAATCGGCCCATGGCAGCAGAATATGCACGACGATCCTACGCACCGACCGGCCTTGTCTATTGCCAATGACCTCCCTGCGCAAACGCGTTGAACGGCTCTGGACCGCGGCAAGCGAAACCTTCAAGCGGGACACGGCCCACTTCTCCTCCCGCCATTTCTACTTTGGCCTGGTCGCCGGTTTCGGGTTTCCGCTGTACTACATAATCTGGCACGTGGTGTTTCCCCAACCCTACGAGACCCTGCTGCTCCGGCTGGTCGGCTCCGCCATCTTCGTGCCGATCATTCTTGCGAAGCTATGGCCTGTGTCGCTGAAGCCCTACTTTCCGCTTTATTGGTACCTGGCATTACTGTTTGCCCTGCCGTTCTTTTTCACGTTCATGCTCTTAAAAAATGACGGCTCGACGATCTGGCTGCTGTCGACCCTGGTCGCGCTGTTCGTCATGATCCTGCTGCTTGACTGGATCAATCTGCTCATTCACATTGCGCTCGGCGTGGCCTGTGCCGTCCTCGCCTACGACGTGACAACCGGCTTTCCCGCCAGATTCGCCTTCGAATCGCTGGAATATGTGCCTGTTTTCCTGTTCGCGATCATCATGGGTATCATCGTGAACTATACGACCGAAAAAATGCGTGCCGAGCGCGATCAGGCAATGCTGGCCACCGCGGGGATGGTTGCGCACGAGCTTCGAACCCCGCTGCTCAGCGTCAAGAGCGGGGCGGCCGGCATGCGGCACTATTTGCCGGTGCTGCTCGATGCTTACCAGCTCGCCGTCGACAACAGCCTGATTGCCGCGACAATACGAAAGGCCCATCTCGATTCGATGGCCGGCGTGCTCGATCGCATCGAGACGGAGGCCGACCGGTCCAATACGGTCATCGACATGCTGCTATACACTGTGCGCGGGCTGGGCATGGAACGCAGGGATCTCGTCCCCTGCCTGATGTCGCGCTGCGTGGATACCGCTCTGCGGCGCTATCCATTCGCTTCGGAAAAGGAGCGGGCCCTGGTCAAGTCGAATACGGACACAGATTTTTCTTTTGTGGGTTCGGAATTGCTCATGGTGCACGTGATCTTCAACTTGCTGAAAAACGCGCTTCGGCATATCCCCAGCACTGGAAAGACCACGATCTCGATCAGGATCTAGAGCGACCTGCTGGAAAACCGCCTGGTTTTTCACGATACCGGTACCGGCATTCCCTGCGAGGCGCTGCCTCACATCTTTTCGCGCTTCTACGCCTGGCCCAAGCACGGGGAGGTGGGCGGCGAGACCACGGGCATAGATAGGGCTGTCTTTCTGTCGCGAGGTG
>JANMYN010000838.1:0-3862 GCA_031382195.1 Betaproteobacteria bacterium | reverse complement strand
ATCCACTCCACCAATTGGGTTTGGGCCAACAAGGCGGTGCTGGCCAAAGCCGGTATCAACAGCGAGCCCAAGACCTGGGACGAATTCATCGCCGATGCCCAAAAGGTGCAGAAAGCCGGCTTCATCGCCATCGCGCATGGTGGCCAGCCGTGGCAGGACGCGACGATATTCGACGGCGTGGTGATGGCCACCGGCGGCGTCGACTATTACCGCAAGGCCTTTATCGACCTGGATCCCAAGGCAATCAACTCACCGACCACGGAAAAAGTTTTCCAGCGCATGTCGCAGATCCGCAAGCTGGTCGACAAGGATTTTTCCGGTCGTGACTGGAACGTCGCCTCGGGCATGGTGATCAGCGGCAAAGCCGGATTCCAGATGATGGGCGACTGGGCCAAGGGCGAATTCCTGAATGCGAAAAAAGTGCCGGGCAAGGATTTCCTGTGCTTCCGCACGCCGGGCACGCAAGGCAACGTATCGTTCAATACCGACCAGTTCGTGATGTTCAAGGTCGGCGAGGACAAGGCCGCTGCCCAGGCGAAACTGGCCTCGGCAATCATGGACCCCAGCTTCCAGTCGGCATTCAACGTCGTCAAAGGTTCGGTGCCCGCCCGTACGGACGTACCCGATACCGCCTTCGACGCCTGCGCCAAGAAGGGCATGAAAGATCTCGCCGAGGCCAACAAGAACAACACGCTGGTCGGCTCGATCGCGCATGGCCACGCAGTCCCGGCTTCGCTCAAGAACGCGATCTACGACGTCGTGACTCGCCATTTCAACGGCCGGCTCAATGACAAGGAAGCCGTCGCCGCTCTTGCCGATGCATTAAAGCAATAAACTCGCGACTCAGCAAAGCAATTCCCGTGTAAAGCCCTGGCGGTTTCGCCGCCAGGGCTTACGGAGATCCGCTCATGCGAGCCGGTATTCTGCCGAAACTGCTGCTCAGTCCCAGCGCCCTGCTGGTGCTGGTCTGCGTCTACGGCTACATCATGTTTACGATTTATCTATCGTTTACATCGTCGACGCTGATGCCGTCGTACGAATGGGCGGGTACGGCCGGCTACCAACGCCTCTTCGGTCTGGAGAACTGGCACGTCGCGTTGAGCAATCTCTGGGTGTTTGCAACCCTGTATATCGGCGTTGCCGTCGCACTCGGGCTGGGATTCGCAATCCTGATCGACCAGCACGTGCGCGCAGAGGGCATGTTCCGTTCGATCTTTCTGTACCCGATGGCGCTCTCGTTCATCGTCACCGGCACGGCGTGGAAATGGCTTCTCGATCCCGGTGTCGGCCTCGAGCACACGATGCACAACATCGGCTGGGAGAGCTTCGCCTTCGGCTGGATCAAGGACAGCGACATGGCGATCTACTGCATCGTCATCGCCGCGGTCTGGCAGACCACTGGCTTCGTGATGGCGCTGTTCCTGGCCGGGCTGCGCGGAGTGGATGCGGAACAGGTCAGCGCTGCGCGCGTCGATGGCGCGCGTTCCTGGCAGATTTATCTGCACATCATCATTCCGCAGCTTGGCCCGGTATTTGTCTCGGCCTTCGTGATCCTGGCCCACATGGCGATCAAGTCGTATGACTTGGTCATTGCACTGACCAATGGCGGGCCGGGGCGTTCGACCTGGCTGCCTTCGGTGTTCATGTATCAGTACAGCTTCACCCGCAACGAAATGGCCGTCGGCGCCGCCAGCGCAGTGATGATGCTTGCGGGAATCGGGTTCGTCGTGCTGCCCTATCTGTTCAGCGAGATGCGCAAGGTGAAAAATGGCTGATCGTCGATCGACAGGGTTCAGAGCCGACCGCATCATTCTTTACGCGGTACTGCTGTTCCTGGCGCTGATGTTCCTGCTGCCGGTTTACGTGATGGTGGCAAATTCGGTCAAGCCGCTCGATGAAATCCGCAGCGGCAATCTCATGGCTCTGCCAATTGCGTGGACCATCGAGCCCTGGCTCACTGCCTGGAGCACGGCGCAGATCGGCGTGCAACCCACCGGGCTCAAGCCCTACTTTCTCAATTCATTTCTGCTGGTCGTGCCGGCAGTCGCAATTTCAACGCTGATCGGCGCGCTCAATGGCTACATCCTGACCCAGTTCAAGTTCCGTGGCTCCAACCTGCTGTTCGCGGCGATGCTGTTTTCGGTTTTCATTCCGTTCCAGATCGTGCTCATTCCGATGGCGAAGACGCTCGGTCTCCTCGGTCTGGCCGGCACCGTCAAAGGCCTGGTGTTCGTCAACGTGGTCTACGGCATCGGCTTCACGACGCTGTTTTTCCGCAACTACTACGCGGCGTTTCCGAACGAGCTCATTCGATCGGCGCGCATGGACGGGGCGGACTTTTTCGGCGTGCTGTTTCGTATCCTGCTGCCCAGCAGCGGACCGATCATCGTGGTGACGGTCATCTGGCAGTTCACCAACATATGGAACGAGTTCCTGTTCGGCGCTTCATTCAGCGATTACAGCTCGTTCCCGATCACCGTGGCGCTGAACAATCTGGTGAACAGCTCCACCGGGGTCAAGGAATACAACGTGCATTTCGCCGGTGCGTTCATCGCGGCCATCCCGACGCTGGTGGTCTACCTGGTCTCCGGTAAATATTTCGTCCGCGGCTTGATGGCGGGCTCCGTCAAAGGGTGAACTCATGGCTACGCTGGATCTGATCAATGTGCAGAAGAGCTTCGGCCAGACAAAGGTCCTGCATGACATGTCCATCAGCATGGCGGATGGCGAATTCCTGGTGCTGGTCGGCCCATCGGGCTGCGGCAAGAGCACGCTGATGAACATCATCGCCGGCCTGGAGGAACCCACGGCGGGCCGGCTCCAGTTGGACGGTAATGACATTACCTCGCTACCGCCGGCAGACCGCAACATCTCGATGGTGTTCCAGTCCTACGCGCTGTACCCGAACATGACGGTGGCCAAGAACATCGAATTCCCGCTGGCGATGCGCAAGGTCGAAAAAAGCAAGCGAGCGGAGCGCGTCAACAGCGTCGCCAAGCTGCTGCAAATCGAGCACCTGCTCCAGCGCAAGCCGCGCCAGCTCTCCGGCGGCCAGCGCCAGCGCGTCGCCATCGGCCGGGCCCTGGCGCGAGAGCCGAGGCTGTATCTGTTCGACGAACCGCTGTCCAACCTCGACGCCCAGTTGCGTCTGGACATGCGCACAGAAATCAAGAAACTTCACCAGCGCCTGGGCGCGACCATCGTTTACGTCACCCACGATCAGATCGAAGCCATGACGCTCGCCACGCGCATTGCCGTCATCAAAGGCGGTGCGCTGCAGCAACTCGGCACCCCTCATGAGGTCTACAACCGCCCTGCCAACACTTTTGTCGCCGGGTTCATGGGTTCGCCGCGCATGAATCTGATCAAGGCGCGACTGGCGCAGAACGGCAGCGCATTGGCGCTGGAAATCCAGACCGGGACACGCCCGAGTGTGCGCATCGATTTGCCCGACATGCCACCCGCGATGAACGCGTATGTCGGAGCCGAGGTGATCGCCGGCATCCGCGCCGAGGCAGTCAGTCTCGCGCGCGAAGACGCGGTTACGAGCGAGACACAGCGCGTCTTCGATGCCCGCGTCGAAGTGATCGAACCCACCGGGGCCGACACACTGGTGGTGCTCGATTTCGGCGGCAACGAATTCACAGTGCGGCTCGAACCCGATGTCTCGCTCAAGCCGGGACAGGATGCGCGCTTCCTCGTCGACCTCGCCAAGCTGGTGTGCTTCGACGCCAAGACCGAGAGCCTGATCGCGTGAGCGTAGCGGAGAATGGATCCTACGACGTGGTCATCATCGGCTCCGGCGTCGGAGGCGGAGCAGTCGCGCTTGCGCTTGCCGGCACCGGCGCGCGCATCCTGATCC
>JANMYN010000758.1:0-3267 GCA_031382195.1 Betaproteobacteria bacterium | reverse complement strand
CTGCACCGGCCCGCCGGCGCCGCGCCGATTTCCATGGACAACATCGCAATCACCAGCTCCGGCATGTCGGCGCTGATGCTGACAACCCAGGCGCTGGTGGGCGCCGGCGATCGCGTGGTGATCGTCACACCGGTATGGCCGAACCTGGTGGGGATTCCCAGGATTCTCGGCGCCGAAGCGGTAACCTTCGCGCTGACTTATGCGCCGTCCGGTTGGACGCTGGACCTCGGTCGCCTGCTCGATACGCTGACGCCCGGCACCCGCGCGGTCTACATCAATTCGCCGAACAACCCGACCGGCTGGACCATTTCCCGGGACGAGCAGCGCGCGATCCTCGACCATTGCCGGCGCCACGGCATCTGGATAATCAGCGACGATGCTTACGAGCGCCTGTATTACGCGAGCGGCATCGCGCCCTCGTTCCTCGAGATTACCGACGCGCAGGATCGCATCGTCAGCACCAATACATTTTCAAAGTCCTGGCTGATGACCGGTTGGCGTCTGGGCTGGATCGTAGCCCCCCGCGAACTGACGCCGGATCTGGGCACGCTGCTCGAATACAACACATCCTGCACGCCGTCATTCGTGCAAAGCGCCGGCGTGGTCGCGGTGGAACAGGGCGAACCGGTGGTCGAGCGCACGCTCGCGCGCTTCCGCAAGGCGCGGGATTTTCTGACCGGGCAACTGAACACGATCCCGGGCGTGGCAGCCACCCTGCCGCCGGGCGCGATGTACAGCTTCGTCAAGGTGCGGGGCGCCGGCGACAGCCTCGCATTCTGCAAACAGCTGGTCGCAGAAGCCGGTCTCGGGCTCGCGCCGGGGATCGCGTTCGGAGCGGAAGGCGAAGGATTCATCCGCTGGTGTTTCGCCTCCGGCGAAGATCGGTTGGCGCAAGGTGTCGAGCGACTGAAGAAGTTCGTCGCGCATCGCTGAATTGGGAATCTGATTAGCAATTTGTTCCCGGAGCGGCTCACTACGAAAGGCGGACTGAAAATCTAACCACGAAGAACACGAAGGACACGAAGGGTCACGAAGGAAGAAAAGAACGAACAGGGTAATTGACCTTCGACGGTAGTACCGATGCCGGGCACTGGCACATCAGTCGGCGATCCGCATCTTTACCCTTTTCGTCTAATGTGCATTTTCGCTCTCCTTCGTGTTTCTTCGTGTCCTTCGTGTTCTTCGTGGTGAGATTTTCAATTTGTTTTTAGCGGAGCAGGCATGAGCAAACATCATAAATACGAAACCACGGTGCGCTGGACCGGCAACAAGGGCACGGGCACGTCCGCCTATCGCGCCTACAGCCGCGACCATGAAATCCGCAGCCCGGGCAAAGCGGCGATACCGGGGTCGTCCGATCCGGCATTCCATGGCGACGGTTCGCGCTACAACCCGGAAGAACTGCTGGTCGTTTCGCTGTCGACCTGCCACATGCTCTGGTACCTGCATCTGTGTGCGGTCAACAAGGTCGTCGTGCTCGACTACGAGGATAGCGCGGCGGGAACCATGGAAGAGAGCGCGGACGGGGGCGGGCAATTTCTGCGGGTGACATTGCGGCCACGGATCACGGTCACGCTGCAGTCAGATCTTGAAATTGCGAAGCGGCTGCATCACGAAGCCCACGAGAAATGTTTCATCGCCCGTTCGGTAAATTTTCCGGTCGATTGCGAGCCGGTCATCCGGCACGCCGAATGAGCGGCGAGAGACGAGAGGAAAGAAACAGCTCAAAGGTTAAAGGTCAAAGGTTAAAGGTTAAAGGGAAAGCAATCCACCGTCTTTCGCTCTTACTTTCAGCTTTCACCTTTCACCTTTCCCCTTGCCCCTGTAGCCGATCACTGGTCACTGGTCAGTGGTCACTGGTCACCGGTCACCCGTCACTGGTCACCAGTCACCAGTCACCACCGATGGTCGCGTGGACTCTGCGTCTGCCGGGGAGTAGGCTGTCGGAAATCGAATTACGCTAGGATTCGACGTGCGGCTTCGGATTGCGGCGCCGGGCCGGCACAAAAACGGTGGCACGGCGTTGCGGTAAGGGGAACGCAGGCGTTGTGTCCGTCATTCACTTCATCCCTCAAGCGTGTTTGGTACGGTGACCGCAGTGTCGACTCGTGACAAGGCCCTGGTATTGCCCGAACGGGCTGGCGTGCACGCCGCATCACCGCTACACGCAGTGGACAAAGCCGTCGAATCATCGGCAATCGCGGTCAATGTGAGTGGGTTGTCGCTGACGTTTCAGACCGCTGATACGCCGGTCACCGCGCTCGATAACATCGACTTGCAGATCCGGCGCGGCGAATTCGTCTCCCTGATCGGCCCCTCCGGTTGCGGCAAGACGACGCTGTTGCGCGTCATCGCCGATCTGGCGACGCCGAGTGCGGGCCACATCACGGTCAACGGCGTCAGTCCGGAACAGGCGCGTCTGCAGCGTGCATACGGTTATGTGTTCCAGGCTCCCGCGCTCTACGCATGGCGCAATGTGTTGCGCAACGTGCTCCTGCCCCTGGAAATCATCGGCATGCCGGCCGCGGAGCGCAAGGCTCGTGCCGGCAAATATCTCGCCATGGTCGGGCTGGCGGGTTTCGAGCGAATATTTCCGTGGCAGTTGTCCGGCGGCATGCAGCAGCGCGTGTCCATCGCGCGCGCTCTCGCCTTCGAACCCGAACTTCTGCTGATGGACGAGCCGTTCGGCGCGCTGGACGAAATCACCCGCGATCACCTGAACGAGCAACTGCTGCAGTTATGGCATCAGACCGGAAAGACCGTCGTGTTCGTTACGCATTCGATCTCCGAAGCAGTATTTCTTTCAAACCGGATCGTCGTCATGAGCCCGCGGCCCGGGCGCATCCTGGAGATCATCGAAAACAAGCTGCCGGGCGATCGCGGTCTGGACATCCGCGATACCACCGCCTTCCTGGAAGTGGCGCACCGGGTGCGCCACGCATTGCGCGCCGGGCACAGTTATGATGATTGAGGTCGCCGCCCTGCCCGCGGCCGCCTGGACGACCGGGGGAACGCGGGTCGCATTTCATGCCGCGCCGGTGGTCGCGGTCCTGGCGATGCTGCTGGTGGGCTGGTATGCGCTGGCGGTTTGGCTCAATGCGCCGCAGGTGACCGACCGCTTCGCGCGCGACGGGCGCGACTGGACCGTGCAACAACTGGTCGATGCGACATGGTCAATGGAGCGCCCGGTGCTGCCGGCACCGCATCAGATCGCGGTGGATTTCTACCAGACGGTTTTTGCCACCCCGATCGACAGCAAGCGCAGCC
>JANMYN010000745.1:0-2067 GCA_031382195.1 Betaproteobacteria bacterium | reverse complement strand
GATCGGCGTCGCCCGCCACAGCGAAACCATGCAGCCGCTGGTTGTCTACCGTCCGCTCTACAATCAATCCGGCCTATGGGTTCGCCCGCATGCGATGTTCTTCGAGCAGATTGTGATCGAAGGTCGGCAGCAGCCGAGATTCGCTTTTGTTGCAGAACCTGATCGCTCCCGGGATTCGCGGGATTGAGTCGCGTGTAGTTAGCGAGTGGATTCAGGTATTCGGGTTTGCCTGCTACGCGCAACTAAAGTATCCGGGGCCGTGACGTGATACGAGGAAGTCGGAGCCAATGCCGAACATAGTGGAGATGATCGTCTATACGACGATGGCCGGCGCGTGCATTCCTGTGGGCGGCTTTCTCGCGAGGATCGAACATATTGGACCGGACTGGATGGAGCGGGAATTCAGGCATTTCATCATCGCGTCCGGGGGCGGCGTGCTTTTGGCTGCCGTTGTGTTGGCTCTTCTGCCAGTGGGCATCGAGTATGTACAGACGCCCTGGGCCATCGGGCTTTTCTTTGGTGCGGGAGGCATGGTGTTCTTCGCGGTGGAGCGTGCCATCGGCCACCATCGCCGGGAGTCACCGCAATTTCTTGCCATGCTGCTCGACTACATTCCGGAATCATTGGCGCTCGGCGGCATGTTCGCCGTCGGCGCAGAAGCGGCGCCATTTTTGGCAATTTTGATCGGCATTCAGAATCTGCCGGAAGGCTTCAACGCGTACCGCGAGCGGATGTCGATCAAAGGCGCGCAGTCCCGACGGCTTTTACTTGCGATGTGCGTACTCATCCCGATTGGGCCGATACTGGCGGTCCTGGGATGGTGGCTGCTTTCCTCGTACACTTATTTTCTGGGTGCCGTGATGCTGATCGCGTCCGGCGGCATTCTGTATCTGATTTTTCAGGACATCGCTCCGCAATCGCGACTCAGGAATCACTGGTTCCCGCCGCTGGGTGCAGTCCTGGGATTTGGCGCGGGATTGCTGGGACAGTTATTGACCGGCGTGGGGTAATTCGATGTGGCCCGAGAATAATGTGCCTCTGCTTGTTTCTTTTTTCGAAACGAGCGCAATCGGTATACTTCGGCTCGAACGCATTTGGCCGGTTGTTGTTGCGGCCGCCCAGCGTCCATAGCCGGAACCCCAGTAGACGACACGGTCCGCAATTCCGTGTGCAATAACACCAGCATTCATCCACAGAACAGGAAGAACCCGTGACTTACATTGAGGAATCGCTGTCCACCGGCGAGAAGGTAGAAGGTCTCTTCAAGCTGCACTGGTTCGCCTGGGTTCCGATGGGAATCTGGATTGTACTTGCGATTCCCACTTTGGGACTGACATTGCTTGTCGCTTTGTATGAATATTTGCGGCTGAAGTTCATCGAACAAGGTGTAACGAACAAACGGGTAATCCACAAGACAGGCATTATCAGTCGCAGGACAGACGAGATGAAGCTCTCGTCTATTGAAACGGTCGAGATCGATCAGGGCATACTCGGTCGCGTCTTTGGATTCGGAACGGTGAAGATCACCGGACGAGGCATCAGCGATGTGGTGTTCAAGCGAATAGACGATCCCATGTCGGTAAAACGGCAGATCGAAAGCGTGAGCAATCCGGTCGCTTGAGCTGGCTCCGTGGAGAACGCACAGGCGTAAACGGAAACGGAAACGGGGTCAGGCTGAGGTAGCCACGAATTTGGTGGACAGCGATTTAGGATATGACTGCACGATGTTCGAACTCGACGGGGGACACTTAATCGAGAGGGCGATGAATGGTCAGGTCCTCATGGCGCTACTTTAAGGAACCAGAAACCGTCCTCTGCTTGCGCTGGACAAGGGAACACTTGAAGCGCGGCGCGGTCAAGGTCAGGAAATCCTGCAAATGCACGGCATGCTTGCCCCCATCCCACCCTTCCGCCGCCTGCGGGGGAAGGAGCTTGTACGTGGCCCCATCCCGGCCTTCGCCCGCTTGCGGGGGAAGGAGCTTGCGCTTGCCGCCGTCCCAGCCTTGCCCCGCTTGCGGGGGAGGGAGTTTGTGAAAGGATGAGCGCCTTAAGTTAGCGCCATGGGGG
>JANMYN010000684.1:0-4602 GCA_031382195.1 Betaproteobacteria bacterium | reverse complement strand
GATGACTGGATCGGCCAGAAAGTCGTGGCCCTTCTTTTCCATTGCACCGATGGCGCGATAAAGCGATTCCATGTCGCTCGGTGTCGTCGGAATCAACACCGGAGTCGAGGCCACCTCGTCCGCGATCCATAAAGTCTCTTCGTTCAGGCTCAGCAGGAAATCCGCCCCGGCATGGCCGCCGCGAAGCAGTTCCTGCGGGTCCATCGAATCCACGCTGACAGTAAAACCGGCCGCATGCAGCATGGCGACCGCCTCTTCCAGATGTCTGAAAGGCGTTTCGGGCAGACAACCCAAGTCGATCACGTCTGCGCCGGCATTCCGATAGTCGTTCGCCTGATCGAGGATCGTGGCCAGGCTCATGTTTGGCGCGTCGACGATTTCGGCAAAGATGCGCACGTCGTGGCGGGTCAGGTCGGTCGGCGTGGCTTCGCGGCCGAAATAGCGCGGAAGATCCTTGAGATCGTCCGGTCCGCGCACGAACGGCACGCCGTAGTGCGAACTCAACGCATCGAGATTGCCCCGGCATCGTCCCGGCACCATGACGCGGTCAACGCCGCTGGTATCGGCCAGCCGGCGCTGAATCATGTCGGAGGTCATCAGCCCGGCGACTTGCAGAGAGAGCGCGAGCACCGAATGCTGGAACGGCGCCGGCTGCATGGCTTCAAGTACCCGATGAAGGTTCTTTTCGGCCAGCCGGCCGGTCAGGAAGAGGATGTGCTCGGACAACTCAGCCTCTGTTCCAGTGCGGCTCCCAGTTCTTCGACCGACAGCACGACGGTGGTCTGGTCGAACTTCGCGAGCTTGCTCACATTATCGAGATCGATCGGACGCGGATAGACCCAGACGTCACCGCCGGGCGCTTCGGAAATCAAGGCAGGCGCCGTGTCGCAGGCAAATACGATGGACGGAATGCGGCATTTTCCCGCCTGCGCATAAATGTTGGTGGCCAGCGTGTCGGATATGCCCGCGACGCATTTCGCTACGGTATTGGAGCTCGCGGGTCCGATGACCACGGTTTGGTAATCGCCACCATAGAGGAAGGTCACGGGCACCGAACTGGCGGTGTTGTCGCGATACACTTTCATGCCTTGCTTGAACGCGGCGAGATCGTAGCCGTACATCTTCAGGACCTCGCCGGCCGCTTCGCTCAGGAACAGGTCCACGCCCGGCAGGCGTTTCACAATCTCCATGCACTCCTTGAGATAATGCCCCGATCCGGTCAGCACCCAGGCTACACGGGGTTCCGTGAATCTAGACATGGCTGCGAGCGTCAATAACTGAGATTGAATTTTTCATCGGAACTTAATTGCCCTTCGTAGCCGGATCCAACTGTTCCAAATTGGAACGTCCTATCCAAGCCTCGTCAAGGTAAGGATGTTAATCGTGTTCGACGCCAAACGGAACACGCAGGCAGTGCGGAAATATCCGGCTAGAATGAGTTTTTAAAAAAAGCATTGCCGTATTCCGGAGAGCATCATGGGCGAGTCCACCGAGAAAGCTTACAGCGAAGCCGAGATCAAGCAGAGACTGATTGCCGATTTGCCGCACTGGTATTACGAGGACGGCTGGATTCGCCGCAAGTTCAAGACTGGCGGTTGGAAAGGGACGCTGATGGTGGTGAATACCGTCGGCCACCTTGCAGAGGCCGCGTGGCACCACCCTGATCTGACCGTGTCATACGCATTCGTGATCGTCAAACTCGTCACGCATTCCGCCAAGGGCATCACCGACAAGGATTTCGCGCTGGCGAAGAAAATCGAGGACGTGGTCCAGTGGCAACCAGGCAAGGAAGGCGGCCCGCTGGAGGGCACGCCGAACGAGGACCAGCGCTTCAGGTATCTCAAGTACGACTGATTGCGCCGCGCGGTCGAATAACCACAGGCCTGCGGACATGGACGTCATCTTTATTCGCGATATCCGGCTCGACACCCTGATCGGCGCTTACGAGTTCGAGCGCCGCCAGCCGCGCACGCTGCAGGTCAACATCGAAATCGGCCGGCGTTCGATCCGCGCCTGCGAAACCGACCGGCTTGCCGACACCATCGACTATGCGGCCGTGGTCGACGTGGTGAGGGATACATTCGCGTCCCACCGTTTTCATTTACTCGAACCCCTGGCGGATATGATCGCGAGCCGTATTCTGGATAAATTCGACGCGCAATGGACTTCGATCGAGTTGTCGAAAAGCGGCGTCGTGAATGATGCGCTTGACGTAGGCGTGCGCATCGAACGCAGCCGGTGACGCGCGCCGGTTTTTGCGCTCAATCGATGAACTCGGCGTCGCGCAACTTGCACGCTGCCGGCGTGCGCCGCCCGGCCGCCCACTGCCGGCAGCGCGCGACGCGTTACTCCACCCTCTGCGGCGTCGTGACGACGCCATTGATGCGGGCGACCGCCGAAATGTCGTGAGCGGCTCGGAAATGTTGCCAGCTCCCGGGGTCGGTGGCCGGAATCTGACAGGTGTTCAACCCGCGAAGGGTGGGCAATTTGCGTCGCAGCGGGCAATTGCGAGTACGCCTTCTTTGAAACGGGGATATTGCATTGCGCAAAGAATGCCTGTCGCGCAACACGCTTGCAAATGCAGCGCTCTTTAACCTGTTCGAAGGACACTTGTCATTACAAAATATTGCGCTGCAATAAATTGGCGCACGTGTTGCGAATATGCACGCAATGCCCGTTGACCGTGTTCAGGCTCTGTGTTTGGATGGTGACAGGCGTCATTGAGAACGCTGGAATTCTTTCGCTGGTTCATGGTTGCGACAACTGGCTCAGCAGACGTTCTGCCACGCTCTGCGGCAATAAGCACCACCCTTGACGGCCTGGAAACCGGGCCGCGACGGGAGGAGGAGGTCGAATGAAGCAAAATTCACCCACCACCGACGTGGCGGCGATCCGTCGCGCCTATGGGCAGTTTCTCAGCAATGGACGGGTGCCGCGTGGCGTCGTTCCTGAATTTATTGAACGATCCTGGCAGCGAAGCGCCGCTTTCGGTGTGCCAAATGATCGCATTCGCGAGATCGGCCGGGTCGACGAAGCCGATCTGCGGGTCGTCGTCAGCCGCCATGGCAGCCTGATCAATCTCGCCTCGCCGGTGATGGAGAATCTCCACCACCAGCTCACCGGGTCGGGCAGCGTTGTCCTGTTGTGCAGCGGCGAAGGCTTCATCCTGCATTCGATGGGCGATCCGGATTTCCTGCCGAAGGCGCAGCACATCGCGCTCAAGCCCGGAGTGTCCTGGGCCGAAAATCAAAAGGGCACCAACGCGATCGGCACGGCGATCATCGAGCGTCAGCCGATTGTCGTCTATGCCGGGCATCATTTCATTAGACAGAATCACTTCCTGGCGTGCTCCGCGACACCGGTTCTTGATCCGTTCGGCGACGTCGCCGGCGTCCTCGACATTACCTGCGACTACCGTTATCACGAGCGCCATACGCTTGCACTCGTGCAGATGTCGGCGCGCGTCATCGAAAGACAGATGTTCCGCCACCGCTTCAGCCGCGACGTGGTTTTCAACGTTCATCCGGAGCAGAACTACCTCGGCAGTCCGTTCGACGTGCAGGTTGCTTTTTCGCCGGACGGAGAGTTTCTTTCGGCCACCGCGGCGACCTGCAGTCAGCTCGACCTGCAGCCGGGCGGGTTCCATGGGCGATTCGAGGAATTGTTCGATGCGCCTTTCGAGCAGATCCTCGACAAGCTGCGGTCCGCTTCGCCTTCGACGATCCAGGTCCGCCTGCAACGCAGCGGTATACCGGTATTTCTGCAACTCGCGCATCCCGCTGTCCCCAGACAGGTGATACCGGGCGCCGCGCTCGAGACTATTCCGCCGGAAAAACCATCGTTCGGCGAATCGGCGCGACAGGCGCTGACTCTCGATGCGTTCGGTGCCACCGACCCGGCACTGCTTGTAATCATCGACAAGGCGAGGCGCACGCTTGGACGGAACATACCGATTCTGATCGAAGGGGAAACCGGCACGGGCAAGGAGTGGTTCGCCCGGGCAATTCACAACAGCGGCCCGCGCGCGGCACGAGAATTCGTTGCTCTCAATTGCGCGGCAATTCCTGAAGCATTGATGGAGGCGGAGCTGTTTGGCTTCGAGGACAGCGGGATCATCGGCACGAAGCGCAAGGCCGCGCCCGGCAAGATCCAGCGCGCGCATGGCGGCACGCTCTTTCTCGACGAGATCGGCGAGATGCCGCCGGCTTTGCAGGCCCGTCTGCTATGTGTGCTCCAGGATCGCGCCGTCACGCCGCTCGGAGGCGCGCCGGTTGAAGTCGACCTAGCCGTGGTGTGCGCCACGCACCACCGGTTGGCCGATCTGGTCAAGACTGGTGAATTCCGTGAAGATCTCTATTACCGGTTGAACGGCCTGACGCTGCTGCTGCCGCCGCTGCGCCAGCGCAAGGACATCATGGAACTGGCGAAAGCGCTGGACGCAAAGGAAACCTCTGCTTCGCGGCGTATCGACGTTTCGGAGGACGTGTTGCAGATATTCGTGCACCATCCGTGGCCGGGCAACGTTCGGCAGATGCACTCCGTGATTCGAACCGCGATTGCGATGGCGGGTGAGTCCGAGATGATCGAGCGTCGGCACCTTCC
>JANMYN010000667.1:0-2617 GCA_031382195.1 Betaproteobacteria bacterium | reverse complement strand
AAAGTGGTTTTACGCTGATCGAACTCGTGGTAGTGATCGTGATTTTGGGCATTCTCGCGGCAACCGCGCTGCCAAAGTTCATCAACTTGTCAAATGAGGCAGGCCTCGCCGCCGCCCAGGGCGTCGCTGCCTCTCTTTCCTCGGCATCGAGCATCAACTACGCCGCGAAAAAGGCCAGTAATGCCAGTGCAGTCACTGTCGCGGCTTGCGCGGCTACTCCGGCCCTGCTGGTGGGCAGCGCGATGCCCACCGGTTTTACGCTTAACGCGGGCACAGCCTGCACGGCGCTCGATGGCGGCACCGCGACTTGCGGCGTAACCAATACGCAAACCTCGCAAACCGCCAGCGCGACGGTCATTTGCGTGCCTTGATCGTCAACTAGCGGGGCCGCATGCCACGGGTGCAAGACGAGCAGTCTCGCGCCCGTTTGGTGGCCGGCGCTGCAATGGCGCAACAAAGACGCGGATGCCGGAGATATTTCTGGCGGAATGGCGCGGGATTTACGCTGGTCGAACTCGTCGTCACCCTGATTGTGGTGGCGATCCTCGCCGTGATCGCGATACCCAGGCTCAATACCCGCACCTTCGACACCGTCGGCTTTTATCAGGAGGTGCTGTCGACGGTGCGCTATGCGCAGAAAGAGGCGGTGGCCAAGCGTCGCGTGGTATGCGTCACCGCGGGTGCCAATTCCGTCACCATCAGGTTCGCGAACGCGGCGGGTTCGTCGGTCTGTAATACCGACTTGGTCAGTCCCCGCGGGGTCAGCCCTTTCCTGGTGAGCGCCGCGAGCGGGGTCGTGCTTTCCCCCGTTGTCAGTTTTTTCTTCGATCCGCTGGGCCGGCCATTCGATGCGGTTGGCGTCCCCAGCCCGCAGCGGACGATCAGCGTCACCGGTGATGGCACGCAAAGTTTCGTCGTCGAAGCGGAAACCGGCTATGTGCATTGAAGTCCGTCCGGTGAATCGGCTGTCCGCCAGTTCGCGCTCGCAGGCCGGGCTGTCATTGGTCGAGCTGATTATGTTCGTCATCATCGTCAGTGTCGGCGTCGCCGGAATTCTGACGGTGTTCAATTTGACGACGCAGAAAAGCGCCGATCCGCAGGTTCGCAAGCAGATGCTTGCCATCGCCGAAGCCTTGCTGGAAGAGGTGGAGTTCAAGGCGTTCACGTTTTGCGATCCCGATGATGCGAATGCCGCCACCGCCGTAAGTTCGGCGGACTGCACTGGCGGACCTGGGGGGGCCAATGACGAAAGCAAACTGCCACTCGGGCCTGAAGGCGGTGAAGTGCGCGATACTTACGACAACGTCAGCGATTACAACGGCCTCAGCCTTTCGCCCGCCACCGATATCATCGGCAACTCCATCATTGGCTACTCCGCGGCGATCAGCGTCACCCAGCAGCAGCTCGAAGCGAGCATTCCTCTGGATGCATCATTGCGGATTACGGTAACGGTGACGCACGGCAGCGATTCACTGTCGCTCACCGGTTACCGCCTGCGTTATGCGCCGCGATCTCTACCATGACGAACAGCGCGAAATTCAAAGTCGTATCCACCATAAATCGGCGCAGGATGCGGGGTTTCAGCTTGACCGAGGCGATCATGGTCATCGTGATTACCGGGATTCTGGCGAGCATGGTGGCCGTATTCATCCGCAAGCCCGTGGAGGGTTTCTTCGACACCGCCCGGCGCGCGGCCCTGGTGGATACGGCTGATACCGTCTTGCGCCGCATCAGCCGCGATTTGCGCGAGGCGTTGCCAAACAGCGTGCGGCTCACTGGCAGTACCGCGCTGGAATTCCTGCATGTGCGATCCGCCGGGCGCTATCGCGAACAAGGACCGGGGGACCCACTGGATTTCACCAGCGCCGATTCATCGTTCGATGTGCTCGGGCCGGCAGTCAGCGTGCAAACCGGGGATTCCGTAGTGGTTTATAACCTTGGCATCGCGGGGGCCAACGCCTATACGGGGGCGACCTTAACCACCCATGTAAGGCGTGTGTATTCGGGCGTAAGCGGATCGCTTTTGAACTTGACGATTACCTCGGCTAACAGATTTCCTTTCCCCTCACCGGCAAGACGCTTCCAGGTTGTCGACACACCGGTTAGCTATGTTTGCTCGGGAACCCAGATGCTGCGCTACTCCGGCTATGCCATCTTGCCGGGACAACCGGTCCCGCCGGCTGTTACGGGCGCCCTGATCGCTGACAAGCTTTCATCGTGCAACTTTGCGTATGCAGCGGGTCCGAGCGAGCGGGAAGCGCTGGTCACAATCAGTCTGGCTCTGACCGACAGCGGCGAAACCGTCAGTCTCATTTATCAGGTTCACGTCAACAATGCGCCGTGACCGGCAGGCAGGCATCGCACTGGCCAGCGCGATTTTTCTGATCGTCGTGCTGGCGGCGTTGGGCGCCATCGTGGTCACGGTGTCGGGACTGCAACACACCTCGTCGGCGCGCGATGTGATGGGCTCGAAAGCCTATCAAGCCGCCCGCGCGGGTATCGAATGGGGCGCTTACAAGGTGTTGCAGCAGGCCGCCCCCCTGGGAGCGGGTGTCTGTCCGGCTCCTTCCACCGCAATCGCGCTGCCTGCCGGGACGGACCTGACTGGTTTAACGGT
>JANMYN010000651.1:0-5597 GCA_031382195.1 Betaproteobacteria bacterium | reverse complement strand
GCCGTCGCCCCGGCGCGCGCCGCGAGGGAGGCGTCGAGCACGGTACCGATCGTGGTGGCCTTCCACGACTACGATCCCGTGGCCGCCGGGCTGATCAACAGCTTTAACCGGCCTGGCGGCAACCTCACGGGGGTCTTTGGCCGCCAGTCCGAGCTTGCCGGCAAGCGCATCGAATTGCTTCGCGAGCTGCTGCCGCGAGTGTCGCGCATAGCTGTCTTGTGGGATGCCTCCAGCGGCGAAGGCAGTCCTGCCGAAGTGAGCCGGATGCAGCACGAAGAGCTGGAGCCGGCCGCGCGCGCCGCTGGCTTCAATCTGCAGCTCGTCGAGGTTCGCGCTCCGTACGACTTTCAGGCCGCGTTCAAAGCCGCGAAGGGCAAGAAGGCAGGGGCTGTAATGGTGCTGTTCTCGCCGGTTTTCTATAGCTCTCCGTGGCGTGCCCGGCTTGCGCAAGCTGCCCTCGCAGCGCGGCTGCCGACAATTTTTCAGGATCCGGACAATGTGGAAGTCGGCGGCTTGATCTCTTATGGCACCGATGTCGTTGGCACATGGGGCCGCGCCGCGTATTTCGTCGACCGGGTGTTGAAGGGCACCAAGCCCCAAGACCTGCCGGTCGAGCAGGTGTCCAGGTTCAAGCTGGTGGTCAATCTGAAGACTGCAAAGACGCTCGGGCTGACGATTCCCGAGTCCATCCTGCTGCGCGCCGACGAGGTGATCCGATAAGAAAATGGGGTCAGAGTTTGAGGTCTCCCCGCAAATAATATCGAGAAGACCTCAGGGTCTGTCGCCTATATATATATAGAGGCCGCGAGCGACCGGCCGTTGAGCTAGCGCGTTGGGCGGCTAGAGCGAACTGCGTCCCGAGACGAGCAAGGAGGAGCTATGAGTAATGAGCATGCTGTCCAAGGCGCCCGATGCAAAGTCATCGTCTTTGCACTTGTAAGCTTGTTGACGCATGTTGGCGGCTGCGCAACAGTTTCAACTGCCGCGGCTGGGCCGAGGCCGGAAAATTGGGCAACTCCGGTTGCAGCAAGTCCTGGGCTGCCAAATCTTCATCGCGTCAACGCATCCCTCTATCGATCGGCGCAGCCGTCGAACGAGGGCTTTTTGTTTCTGGGCACGCAGCCGATTCTTGTGAACGCCGATCGCCCGATCGAGACGGTTGTCTCGCTGCGAGCCTTCCACGACGATGACCTGCTCGTTCCCGCATCCTCGGCATTGCGGCTCGAGCAGATTCGATTCAAGACCTGGCACCCTGAGGATGAGGATGTGATCAAGTTTCTACGCATTGCAACCACTCCCTCCCTGCAACCCGTGCTCGTGCATTGTGAACACGGCTCTGACCGCACCGGGACAATGGTGGCAATCTACAGGGTCGCCGTCGAAGGCTGGACCAAGGCGCAGGCGACGGACGAGATGATCAACGGAGGCTTTGGCTTCCACCCGTTGTGGCAGAACTTGCTTCGCTACATCGAAGAACTGAACGTAAACGCCATCAAGGCACAGGTCGCGAAGCAAGGGCCTTGGCAATGACCGGACAATTGCCGACGGACTATCATGGCGCTACTTGAAGGAACCAGACACCGTCCTCCGCTTGAGACCTCAGGGTCTGTCCCCTATTGCGCGCGACCAACTGCTCACGACGGAGCGTCTTTCTAAATACGACCCGACCGGCCGCATCAACCGCATGCAATGCGAACAATCGCTTTGCCGGATCGATCCCTACGGTAATAATCTTATCCATAACTTCCCCTCTCGCATCACCATGCCGGGCGGTTCCACTGGCACCTAAGTAGGGGGGGTCCTTTTCATTCGTCAGGCCCGCTCACCAGCATGCGTCTCTGGTCACTGCATCCGAAATACCTCGACTCCCGCGGCCTCGTCGCTCTGTGGCGGGAGGCACTTCTCGCTCAGGCCGTACTTCGCGGCAAAACCCGCGGCTATCAGCATCATCCTCAGCTGGACCGCTTTCGCGCGCACAAGACGCCAGTTTCAGCCGTAAACGCCTATCTTTGCGCTGTGCACCGAGAGGCAACGAATCGCGAGTACAGGTTCGACAAAACAAAGATCGGGGCGGTTCGAAAGTCAGAGCCAATCGCGGTCACGTCGGGCCAGATCAGGTACGAGTGGAGTCACCTGCTTTCAAAGCTGGCCATCCGCGACCCGGAGCGACATGAACGCCTGCTGCCAATCCGGTCCATCGAGAGTCACCCACTGTTTCAGCAGGTCCCGGGTGGCGTGGAGCCATGGGAGCGAGAGTAGGCTTCCTTTTTACCAGTATGGGACAGACGACGTTTTCCTGTTGCTGCCGTTTAACCCAATAACAAATTCATACTTTCCATGCATAAACTCCACGACAAGCGCGCCCTCGTCACCGCCGGCGCCCAGGGAATCGGCCTCGCCATCAGCCGCAAGTTGCTGGCAGCCGGCTGCGACGTGTTCGTTCACTATCGCAGCAGCGCGGAGGCCGCGCGCGGATTGGAGGCTGAGGCGAAGGCAGTCGGCCGGCGCTACGCCCACGCGGGCGCCGATCTGACGAAAGCGCCCGAATGCGAACGGCTCGTCGGTGAAGCGGTGAAGTTTCTTGGCGGACTGGATGTGCTGATCAATAACGCCGGTTCGCTGGTCGCACGCAAAACCATTAGCGAGGCGGACGATGCGTTCTGGGCGGAGGTCATGGCGCTCAATGTCGACAGCACTCGCCGCGTCACGCGCGCTGCCGCGCCGCATCTCATCGCGGCGGCAAATACGGGCGGTGGCGCGAGCATCGTTAACCTGTCCTCTCTCGCCGGCCGCAAGGGCGGGCATCCCGGCTCGCTGGTCTACTCGACCGCGAAAGGCGCCATTCTCACGTTCACGCGCGCGCTGGCCAACGAACTCGGCCCACAGGGCGTGCGCGTCAACGCCCTCGCCCCCGGCATGATTCTCGGCACCAGTTTCCACAACACGCACACAACTCCCGAGTCCGCGAAGGCGACGGTGGCCGGCATCCCGCTCGGCCGGGGCGGAAATGCCGATGATGTTGCGCGCGCCGCGGTGTTTCTCGCCAGCGAGTACGACGGTTTCATAACCGGCGCGACGCTAGATATTAATGGCGGCGTCTACGCAGCCTGAACGAGCCAGCCTTTAAATAGGCAACCAATTGCGTTTACCCGGCACAAAAAGAGCAAGCTTCTGCCATGAGCGCGCCGCCGCAAGCGGCCTCCGGCTGGCGCGATCGTTGGACCACCACTCCCAGCGGGGCGTATGATCTTGCATTCGAAGGAGGATGCTATGACAGATTTGCTCGCAAAGGCGCTGACGTAGGTAAAAAAGCTGCCGCCTTCGGAACAGGATGCATTGGCTGCCATTCTCTTGCAGGAGTTGGCCACGGAGCAGCGTTGGACCGAGTCGTTCGCGAAGTCGCAGGACGTCCTGGAGAAGTTGGCGCAAGAAGCTCTGGCCGAACATCGCGCGGGGCTTACGAAACCGCTCTAATCCGCCAGTGCGCTCGAGAACTACGGAGAAGTTCCGAGGCTTATTTGACTCTTTGCCGAAGCCAATTCAGGTGAAGGCTCGGGCCGCCTACGCGCTGCGGTCCGACAATCCCGACCATCCGTCTTTGCGCTTCAAGAAGGTACACCCCAAACTCCCAATTTATTCGGTTCGCATTGACATCGACTGGCGCGCAGTGGGCATTCTCGAAGGCGACACGGTTGTGTGGTTCTGAATTGGGTCGCACCCGGACTACGAGAAGTTGCTCGGGAAACTCTAAGAACTACAAGTTCGGAGGCTATGTACATGAGCCAGGTATTGGTGGCCGAAATTCTTGCTCAGCCTGGCCCCAGCGTTAATGCTGAGCCCACTCTGCGGAATGATGCTATTCGGCGAAAGCTTGCGCTAAGAATTCTAGCGCCAGAAATCCTTATGCGGCACGGCAGCCTCGTCTTCCAGCAGCGGCCCGACGACCTCGATCTCGCGCTGGCCACGCGCGAACACTTCCCGGCAAGGAAGCGACAGCGTCGGATTCTCCGGATGATTACCGGTCAGCGACAGCAGCCGCTCCTCGGATAGCGCGTAGACCACGCGCGAAATTCCGGACCAGTAGATTGCTCCGGCGCACATCGCACAGGGCTCCGCGCTGGAGTACAGCGTTGCCGCAGCCAGGCGCGCAGGCGGATAGCGGTGCGAGGCTTCCCGAACCGCGACCAGTTCGGCGTGACCGGTGGCATCGCCGTCCGGCCAGCCGAATGCATTGCCGGCTTCGGCCAGAACTTCGCCCTGCTGGTCCACGATCAGCGCCGCGAACGGATGCTTGCCGCGCGCTTTCACCTGTTCGGACAAGGCGATCGCCTTGCGCAGATACAACAAATCGTTTTTGTCACGCGCGGTGCCCATGTTCAGGCCAGTCCAGCACGCGCGAGCATGCCGCGGCTGATTTTGTTGTGACGTTCGATCAGCGCGCCGAGGTCGATGCCGCAAAGGGCCCCGTCCTCGACGACGATGCGTCCGTTGATCACGGACAGCCATGCCCGCGCGGGCGCGCAGGTCACGAGCGCGGCGACGGCGTCACCGAGCGCGCCGGCATGACCGAGATCATCGATGCGGAATGCCACCAGGTCCGCCGCGTTGCCAGGTTCGAGGCTGCCGATGTCGTTGCGCTGCAAGACTTTCGCGCCACCCAGCGTCGCCAGTTCCAGCGCTTCTCGCGCCGACATGCGGTCGGCGCGCGATTCGAATCCGGGCCAGCCGACCCGTTGCAGCAGCATCGCCTGGCGGGCTTCACCGAGCATGTGATTGCCATCGTTGCTGGCCGATCCGTCCACCCCGAGCGCAACCTTGACGCCGTGGTCGAGCATGGCGCGCACCGGCGCAATGCCGGATGCCAGGATCATGTTGCTGCTCGGGCAATGGCACACACCGCTGCGGTTGTGCGCGAGCCGTTCAATTTCGTTCGCGTCGGGATGCACCATGTGCGCAAACCATACGTCTTCGCCATGCCAGTCCAGGGATTCGACATATTCGAGCGGGCGCTTTGCGAATCTTTCGACGCAGTAGCGGTTCTCGTGCAGCGTTTCGGCCAGATGCGTATGCAGGCCGACGCGTTGGTGGCTGCGCGCCAGACGCGCGCTGTCGATCATGAGTTCGGGACTCACACTGAACGGCGAGCACGGCGCCAGCCCGACGCGCAGCATCGAGTACGGCGCCGGATCGTGGAAGGTTTCAAGCACGCGCCGGCTGTCGGCCAGGATCGCATTCTCGTCCTCCACCACCCGGTCCGGAGGCAGGCCGCCCTTGCTTTCACCGACGCTCATGCTGCCGCGCGTGGGATGGAAACGCACGCCGAGCTCCTGCGCGGCGCGAATCTCGTCGTCGAGCCGCGACCCGTTTGGGAACAGGTAGAGATGATCTGCCACCGTGGTGGCGCCGCTCAAGAGTAGTTCGCACAGCGCCAGTTTGGCGCTGACATAGACCGCGTCGGGATTGAGCTCCGCCCACACCGGATAGAGCATCTTCAGCCAGTCGAACAGCGCCAGTCCGCCGCCCGTGCCGATGGTTCGCGTCAGTGTTTGATAGAGATGATGGTGACAATTGATCAGGCCGGGGAGCACAACGCAGCC
>JANMYN010000647.1:0-5105 GCA_031382195.1 Betaproteobacteria bacterium | reverse complement strand
CGGCGAAGCGCCGGTGGCCCACACGATCAGTTCGGTCGCAATTGTCGTGCCGCTGCGCAATTGCAGTCGCCCCCGATCCACGCGTTCGACCCGGCTGTCCGGCCGCAGCTTGACGCCGCGTGCATCCAGAACGTGCTTGAGGATCGTGCGCGTAGAGGCATTGTGGCCGGGCAGAAGATCGGGCTCGTCGCCGATGAGTTCGAATTCCGGCCGCAAGGCGGGCGCGATCTCGCGCAAACGATGTTGCATCGACAACAGTACTTCGATTCCGGCGGCCCCCGCACCGACCATCGCGATATGGCGAGGCGCGCGGCCGGCAGCTGCCGCGCGGCAGACTTGCTCCCATGTCGCCACGAAACGATCTATCGGCCTGACTGCCAGGGCGTGTTCGACCGCGCCCGCTGTTTCCAAAGCAGGTGAGCGGCTGCCGATGTCCACGGACACGACGTCGAACGGCAGGCTCTGCCCGTTATCGCAGAACACCAGCCGTGCGTCCGGATTGATGCCGTTGCAAGACGCCTGCAACCAGCGGCAGCGGGCGAAGTCGGCCAGCGGCGCCAGATCGATGTGGCACTCGCGGCGCGTGTAGTGTCCCGCTATCCAGCCGGGCAACATGCCGGAATACGGCGTATCGGCATGCGGGCTTACCAGTACAAGTTCCGTCTGCGCCGGCGGCTGCGTGCCGAAGCGGCGCAACACTTCCACGTGCGCGTGTCCGCCGCCGATCAATACCAGGCGCTTGATCCTCGACATGGCGGTCGGTTTATGGAAAATTCACGGGAGAAAATACAACTTCTTACCACGAAGGCACGAAGAACACGAAGATACACAAAGAAATACAGAATCCCGGTTTGGCCTTTCTTCGTGTCCTTCGTGTCTTCGTGATGAGATTTGTCCTGGTTTCATTGTGTAAAGCGGATGTCGCCGTAGAACGCCGTGGCGGACTCGCCGGTATTGTCGGTATCGGTGGCTACGGCCACGCCGGATACCGCAGGCGGATCTTCGCCGAAAGCGGCGCGGAAATCATCGACGATGTTGCGTCTCACGGTAACCCATTGGTTCAGATGTGCCGCACCGCTTTCGGCCACGATGACCCGCACCCGGTCGGTGTAGGGGCTCCACGCGCTTGCCCCCTGCAGGGACTTGCCGTCCCACACGTAGCACAGCACCGCGAGCGGGATATCTTCGCCGAAGAGCACGCGTGCGATGCGGATTTTTACGCGCGTCGCAAACGGCAACCGCGCAATGTCGTAATCGAACAGCACGTAGAGCCGCGCCGGGAAATCGTCGCCGCCCTTGGTGGCGATGTTGGATTTTTGCAGCAGTTTTGAAATCTTCCAGCGCCATTCGACGACCGGGTAGTCGCGCGGATCGAAACGCAGCGTGTGCAACATGCTTGCCATGGAGGCGTCGGCATCGGCGCGCAACACGGTCGTGTCTGCATCGAGAACCAGCGAATAACGCGTTTGATTCTTTACCTTCGCCAGCGTGACGAGCTTCCACGGGTCCGGCACTGGGCCGCCAGGCGTGGCGGCCGAAAAGCGGGCGATCGGGACCTCTGTGTCTGCTGCGCTGACCCAGGTCAGGCTGCCCGCGATTGCGAGCGCGACAGCGGCCAGGCGACGGCTCAAGATTGCCCGCCAGGTTTTGTGGTCGTCATCCAGCCTTCGCGCACCAGCCGTTGATAGTCTTCCGGACGATCCAGATCCCAGTGAGGCGGCAGTTCGTGCCAGCGCCAGCCGAGATTGCGCAGGCGCTGACGCGTTTCCTCCATGACGATATCGGTCCCCCAGGTCATCGCGTCGAACAATGCCGGCATGGCGTGTGTCAGGCCGATCAACGTATAGCCACCGTCCTCCGCCGGGCAAAACACGGCGTCGCGGCCATCGCGCAACGCGCGCACGGCGGTCCGCAGATCCGCCGCGGTCATGGAGGGGCAGTCGCTGCCGGTCAGCAGCACGCGGCGCGAGCGGCCGAGCGCATTCTCGAAGGCATCGAGCATGCGCATGCCGAGGTCGCCCGCGCATTGCGCATGCAGCTCGGCATTGAAACGTTCGCGACAGGTCTGGAAGAAAGCGTCGTCGATCGATGGCGTGCACCACAGTTCGACCGGGCCGATTCCCGATTCATGCGCAACCGCGAGCGCGTGTTCCGTCAATTTGCAGTGCAGGGCCGCCGCGCCGTGTGCGCCGAGCAGCGGAATCAGCCGCGTCTTGACATCGCCGGGAACCGGCGCGCGCGCGAATACCAAGATGCTGTTTTCACTTTTTGCGGCCATAGTAGAGTTCAGCGAGTCGCCGCGGCTCGGACCCGAGGAAATAGGCCAGCCGCAACCGCCACATCAACACAATGGTGCGCCATATCCCGTTGCTTTCCCAGCGCCTGGAGGAAGTGAGCAGGGTGGCCGATAGACACAGGGGCGTGCCGGACTTGCGAAGCCTGCTGCTCATGGCCACGTCTTCCATCAGCTCGATTTCCGGAAAACCGCCGCGTTCCTCGAACAGCGTGCGTTCGACAAACAATCCTTGGTCCCCGGTGCAGATGCCCGTCAGGCGCGAACGCAGGTTCATCGAGCGCTCGACGAGCCGCAGCATCATCGCCGCGCCGGAGAGCCGCACATCGAAGCGGCCCCAGCGTAGTCGTGAAGAGGCAAGGCCGTTCAAAATCAGGTGATCGGCCTGTTCGGGAAGGGTGCAATCCGCATGCAGAAATAACAGAACCTCGGCCGCGCTGACTGCCGCGCCCGCGTTCATCTGCGAAGCGCGGCCGCGCTGTGCCGAAATGACCCGATCAACCAGCGGGGTGGCCGCAGCCACCGTGCCGTCGCGGCTGCCGCCATCGGCCAGAACAATCTCGACGCCGCGCGCGCGCAGCGCTTGCAGTGGTGCGAGGAAGGCGACGATGCCTGCTGCCTCGTCCAGCGTCGGGACGACGATGGAGAGGGGTGAGGGGTCAGGGGTCAGGGGTGAGGGGGGTGAAGCGAGGGGCGAGGGAACGGCCTGATCCGAATGCGCTAGAGCGCCATGCTTTTCCCCCTCACGCCTCACCCCTCACTCCTCACCGCTTGTCATTTAGCGTCCAATCGTAGTCGAGGTAGTCAAGCCTGGCCTTCTTTTCCCGGATCACCTGCTGGTGCCGGGAATCGTCCGTCATCCGATCGGCATAGGCGGACAGCCAGGATTCCACCGAACCCGAACGCGTGGCGAAGTCTTTGGCGTACCAGTCGAATATTTTCGAAATTTCGAGCCGGCCCGACTGCGGATTGAAGCGATTGCGGCTGTGGTCGGAGAGGAAACGTACCACGCCGTTTTCGAGTTGCGCATCCAGCTTGTCCGCGACATAGGCCTCGTCGCGCAAGGCCGGGCAGCCGATCGAAGCGCAATTCACCGCCATGTGAATGCGGGGGTCATCGAAGCTGCCCGGCGCGCGGATCATGCCTTGCTCGATATCGTCGAGACTGCGCTCCTTGCCGAGCAGGACGAAGAATTTTTTCTTCCACGGGCTTTTGAGCAGCGAACCGAGGTCCTTGATCGATTTCAAGTCCGGATATGCGGTCAGGATAAGCTCGACGGTGAATGCGTTGTAGGCGTTGATCAGGAAAGCGAGCCTCTGCGGTTTGGTCCACCCCTCGTAATCCGCCTGGCTCACTGCGGAGACCCCCTCCAGATAAGCCTTGAGCGCCTGCCGATCGGACTGAAAACCCTTGTAGTCGGACTGGGAGGCATGCCCGCCGGGGAGCCATGCGACATGTTTTTTTGTGAGCGTGTCCCATTGCGCATGCGAATGATCGAATGCCGCAAAGGCGAGGCCCGGAGTTAGAAGGATCAGTAACGCCAGCAGAAGTTTTTTCATTGTTGCCCCAATTCCGGCCTGGTTGTGAGGTAAAAGCCGAAAGGTAAAAGGTGAAAGTGGGAAAGCGCATTGTGGCCCGAAATAGATTTCCTTTTACCTTTCACCTCTTACCTTTGACCTGCAGTTCATCCTCTTCGCCAGGCGTGATAGCGCTCCACCCACTTAAGCAGCCCCTGTGGCGCGTGCGCGCGCTTCCAGTTTCCGGCCACGTACTTGTTGGCCTCGGCCAGCGTCGGATAAATGTGAATGGTGCCGAGCACTTTGTTCAACCCGATGCCGTGGCGCATCGCCATGATGTATTCGGCAATCAAGTCGCCGGCATGTTCCCCAACGATGGTTACGCCCAGGATCTTGTCCTTGCCCGGCGTGGTCAGCACCTTGACCAGCCCGTGCGCCTCCGAATCGGCGATGGCGCGGTCCAAATCGTCGATGCCATAGGTCGTCACTTCGTAAGGAATCTTCTTTTCCCGGGCCTCCGTTTCGTTGAGTCCGACGCGGGCCACTTCCGGTTCAGTAAAGGTCGCCCAGGGAATGACACTGTAGTCGGCGCGGAATTTCCTGAGGCTGCCGAACAAGGCGTTGACCGCCGCATACCAGGCCTGGTGCGCAGCCGTATGGGTGAACTGATAAGGTCCGGCAACGTCACCGCAGGCATAGATGTTCGGATAAATGGTCTGCAAGAAACCGTTCGTTTCCACCGTGCGTTGTTTGGTGACCGGGATGCCGAGCTCTTCCAGGCCATAGCCTGCGGTATTGGCGATGCGACCCACCGCGACAAGTACTGCGTCGAAGGGGATGCGGATCTCCTGGTCTTTGTGTTCGCACACCAGAATCTTTTCGCCATTCTCGACCAGGAATTGTTTGGCTTTGTGCTCGAGCTTGACGTCCACGCCCTCGGCGCGAAAACGTGCCAGCACCATATCCGAGATCTCCGGATCTTCGCGGATCATGATTCGCGGCAGCATCTCCACCTGCGTGACTTTGGAGCCGAAGCGGGCGAATGCCTGCGTCAGCTCGCAGCCTATCGGTCCGCCGCCGAGCACCACCAGCCGGGCGGGAAGCTGGCGCAGATTCCACACGCTGTCCGAAGTGAGGTAGCCGACCTGCTCGATGCCTGCAATGGGCGGCACGAATGGCCGAGCACCGGCGGCGATGACGATGGACCGCGTGGTCAACACTTTTCCGTTTACCCGCACTTCCCACGGCGACAGGATTTTCGCTTCGCCCGCGATGCATTCCACGCCCAGAGCGGA
>JANMYN010000633.1:0-1705 GCA_031382195.1 Betaproteobacteria bacterium | reverse complement strand
CTCCGCTTCCGCGGTCGCCGAGGGGCTCCGAATCAAAAGTAGTTCACCCCGCAAGCGGTGCAGTTCGGCTGCGTGATACGACTCGGCGTTCTGCTCCGCGATGCGCAGCCCTTCGTCGGCTGCTACCAGACCGTCATCGACTTCTGCGAGCTTGAGATGGGCGTCCGCCAGGAAAGCGAAAATCAGGGTGAGGTGCAATTGGTTACCGCTGGTGTTGATCGCAGGCAGTTGCTCCGCAATGGCCGAAATCGCCTCTCTGGGTCGACCTTGAAGAGTGAGCAAAGCTGCGTGGTAGCAGGGCATCCACGCCTTGAACAGGTTGAACTCGTGCTCGCGGGCGAGCTGAACTGCGATCGCCATAGCCCCGTTTTCGTCCGACGGCTCGCGTCGGAATATCTGTACGGTGCCGAGAATCATCATGGCCCAGCACTTCTCGAAAGGATGCGTCGACTGGCGGCTGTAGGCTGCTATTTCGCGGCCGCGCTCGAGCGCCTGGTCTGGATAGCCCTGCCACCATAGGGTCCATGCGTGCCACCAGGACAGGCGAATCTTGGTGTCCTGTCCCAGCAGCAATGGATGCTTGCGCGGGGTTGGCCCGTAGAGTGCAAGACCCAGCTCTGCGTGCTCACGAGCCAACCTGAATTTCGCCTGTACGAACGCCGTCATGGCCCGGAGATTGTGACTATCGATGCGCGCGTCGACGTCATTGCCTCGTGCCGCGACGCGCAGGGCCTCCTCTGCTATCTCGTCTGCCAGTAAGTGTCGGCCTCTCGTCATATAGTAGGTCCCGGGCGCGCGCAGCGACCAGTACAGATCAGGGCTTGTTTGTTGTGCCCGGTTCAGACTGCGGCCCAGTTCTGCAGCCCTCTCGATGGCATTGCCCACGTCAGGCGCACCCCAGCCCTTGAGCAACATGAGAGCAAAGCCGAGCGCCACTTGCAGCCCAAGCTCCGTGTTGTCGCGGTCGAGGGAGGCCGGCATCGAAGCCAGGATCTTCAACGCTTTCTCATAGTTCGCCACACATTCTGCCGGGGCTGCACGCAGCGAGGCGCGCTTGCCCGCCTTCTGCCACCAGGCGATGGCTTCTTTGGCCAGTCCCGCCTCCGTGAACTGACGCGCGACAAACTCCGGCTGTGCTTCCGCCTCCTCAGCGAAGCGCTCCACCATGGTTGCGGCGATGCGCTGGTGGTATTGCTGTCGCTTGCTCTTCAGAAGGGAGGAATAGGCCGCGTCCTGCACCAGCGCGTGCTTGAACATGTAGATCGCATCGGGCACCGTACCGCGCTGGAACACAAGTTGTGCATCGCTTAGCTGCTCGAGCGCAGAGTCGAGCGCCGACTCGGGCATGGGTGCCACCGCGACAAGCAGTTCATGGGTGAACTGCCGGCCGATGCATGCGCCGATCTGAGCTACCTCCCGGATCGGGGCAAGGCGGTCCAGGCGCGCCATCAGCGAGTCCTGCAACGTGGAGGGGATGGCGAGCGGTGTTAGCGGACCGGACAACTCGTAGCGATCCCCGCAGTCGTTTAGCAGCCCCGACTCCAGCATCGTCTTAGTCAGCTCCTCCACGAACAGAGGGACGCCCTCGGTCTTGGCCACGATCTGGTCCAGCACCTCGGCTGGCAAAGCCTTGCCACCGGTGACCTTTTGAACCAATTGTGCACCCTGCCGCTTACTTAACCGGGAGAGCGAAAGTTCGCTCACG
>JANMYN010000550.1:0-2042 GCA_031382195.1 Betaproteobacteria bacterium | reverse complement strand
TATCTGTCGCCTTACTTCATCAACAATCCGGATCGCCAGATTTCGATTCTGGACAATCCCTATGTCCTTCTGCACGACAAGAAGATCTCCAATATTCGCGAATTGCTGCCGATTCTGGAGCAGGTAGCCAAGGCCGGGCGTCCGTTGCTGATCGTTGCGGAAGACGTTGACGGCGAAGCGCTTGCAACCCTCGTGTCAACAACATTCGTGGCATCCTCAAGACCTGCGCAGTGAAGGCACCGGGCTTCGGCGACCGCCGCAAGGCCATGCTGGAAGATATCGCCATCCTGACCGGCGGCACCGTCATAGCGGAAGAAGTGGGACTTTCTCTCGAGAAGGCCGCGCTGAAAGACCTGGGCCAGGCCAAACGCATAGAGATCGGCAAGGAAGAAACCACCATCATCGACGGCGCCGGCGACGGCAAGACCATCGAAGGCCGCGTTAAGTCGATCCGCAAGCAGATCGACGAAGCGACCAGCGATTACGACAAGGAAAAGCTGCAAGAGCGTGTCGCCAAGCTGGCCGGCGGTGTGGCGCTGATCAAGGTGGGCGCCGCGACCGAAGTCGAAATGAAAGAGAAGAAGGCTCGCGTGGAAGACGCGCTGCACGCGACGCGTGCAGCAGTCGAGGAAGGTATCGTCGCCGGCGGTGGAGTCGCCTTGATTCGGGCGCGTAGCGCGATTACCAAACTCAAGGGCGAGAACCACGATCAGGACGCGGGCATCAAGATCGTCATCCGTGCGCTGGAAGAACCGCTGCGCTGGATCGTTGCCAACGCCGGCGATGAGCCGTCGGTGGTGCTCAACAAGGTTGCTGAAGGTAAGGGCAATTTCGGTTACAACGCCGCGACGGGTGAGTACGGGGACATGATGGAGATGGGCGTGCTCGATCCTACCAAGGTTACCCGCTACGCACTGCAGAATGCCGCCTCGGTGGCCGGTCTGATCCTGACGACTGCGGCGATGGTCGCCGAGTCGCCGA
Source organism: Betaproteobacteria bacterium (assembly GCA_031382195.1). Taxonomy (GTDB): domain Bacteria; phylum Pseudomonadota; class Gammaproteobacteria; order Burkholderiales; family JACQAP01; genus JACQAP01. Next base: position 1,061 of record JANMYN010000550.1, on the reverse strand, counting down.
AGGAAGATCACTCCCACGGTGGTGGCGGCGGCATGGGTGGTATGGGTGGCATGGGTGGCATGGATATGTAAGAGCCTCAGACGCTCAGGCAGTCCGAAAAGCCCCGCTTCTGCGGGGCTTTTCTATTGGGCACCAGGACGATGGCCCGCGTTACCTCATTTCCTGGCTTTCACGCTCGCTGCGTAGCATTCCGTTGACAATTGCCCCGGCTCGGCAATTAAACTGTCGGTCAGACTGCGTCGGCACCCGACTGCCGCGGCAACAAATCACACGGGAGGAGAAAGAACATGACTGGCGCCACAACCAGCACCCACGACAAGAATCATCCGGATTTCAGGCCGGAAGAGAAGCGGGTTATTTTTGCTTCCTCACTTGGCACCGTTTTCGAGTGGTACGACTTCTATCTGTACGCAACACTGGCGCCGTTCTTCGCGTTATTGTTCTTTCCAAAAGGCAATGAAACGGCCGCCCTGCTGTCGGCGTTTGCGACGTACGCTGCCGGCTTTCTGGTCCGTCCGTTCGGAGCGCTGGTGTTCGGTCGTATCGGTGACCTGGTAGGTCGCAAATACACGTTCCTGATTACCATTATCGTCATGGGCGGCGCGACCTTCGCGGTCGGCTTGCTACCGACCTACGAGACCATCGGCTGGGGTGCGCCGATTCTGCTGGTGTCATTGCGGCTGCTGCAGGGGCTGGCACTTGGCGGCGAATATGGCGGTGCCGCGACTTATGTGGCCGAGCACGCGCCGAATCATCGACGCGGCTACGACACCAGTTGGATCCAGACCACCGCCACGCTGGGCTTTTTCCTGGCGCTGCTGGTGATCGGAATCTGCCGCGTCCAGATGGATGCCAAGGTTTTTGCCGATTGGGGCTGGAGGATTCCGTTCTGGTTCTCGGTGATCCTTCTGGTGTTTTCGGTTTATATCCGGCTGAAACTGGAAGAGTCGCCGGTATTCACGAAGATGAAGGCAGAAGGCAAGGGATCCAAGGCGCCGTTGACGGACAGTTTCTTGCGCTATCCCAACAACAAATTTGTATTGCTGGCGCTCCTCGGCGCT
>JANMYN010000508.1:0-2407 GCA_031382195.1 Betaproteobacteria bacterium | reverse complement strand
GAATCCCTATCGAGATAGCCGAGATCAAGCGCAATTAGCAATTGTGTTTTGAGTTCGCTGATTGAGCCCATCGAAATACTCAGGAATTGTGCAAATTCCTTCGAACCGTGCCTGGCGGCACCTTCTGCAATATTGCTGGGAATCGATACCGCAGTGCGTCGTAGTTGGGAAGTGAGCCCGTAAATTTCTTCCTTCGGGAAGGCTTGGCTTACACGATAAGTTAGCGAAACGAGAGCCATTGCCTCTTTCCAGGCTTCCAGCTTGTAGTGCGGTCTGTCTCCGGGCATCGCGAGTTCCTCGCTGCTTCGCTTTGCGCGGTTAACTGATCACCGTTCGCTGTTTACTCGCTCACGACGCCTGCGTCGTGAGCTTGCTGGTCGGCGTGATAGCTTGAGCGAACCAGCGGTCCGCAGGCGGCATGGCGGAAGCCCATGGCCAATGCTTCCTGCTCGAACTGATTGAAGCGCGCCGGCTCGACGTAGCGCAACACGGGCAAGTGGCCGCGCGTGGGCTGCAGATACTGACCCAGCGTAAGCATTTCCACGTCGTGGCCGCGCAGGTCGCGCATGACTTGCAGAATCTCGTCGTCGGTTTCGCCCAGTCCCAGCATCAGGCCGGACTTGGTCGGGATGTCGGGGAAGCCCGACTTGAAGTCTTTCAGCAGCTTCAGGGAATTCAGGTAGTCGGCACCGGGGCGCGCCTGTTTGTAGAGCCGCGGTACGGTTTCCAGATTGTGGTTCATCACATCCGGCGGGCTGGCGGACAATTTCTCCAACGCAATCTCCAGCCGGCCGCGAAAATCCGGCACCAGCACTTCGATCCGAATATGCGGTGATTGATCGCGTATCGCACGGATGCAATCCGCGAAGTGCCGGGCGCCGCCATCCCGCAGATCGTCGCGGTCGACGCTGGTAATGACCACGTACTTGAGCTTCATCGCGGCAATGGTCTGCGCCAGGTTGGCGGGTTCTTCCGCGTCGGGCGCCAGCGGACGGCCGTGCGCGACAGCGCAGAACGGACAGCGGCGCGTGCACAGGTCACCGAGGATCATGAACGTCGCCGTGCCTTTGCCAAAGCATTCGCCGACGTTCGGGCAGGACGCCTCTTCGCACACCGTGTGCAATTTGTGGTCGCGCAGCGCCTGCTTGATTTCGTAAAAGCGCTGGCTGCCGGGCGATTTGACGCGAATCCAGTCGGGCTTTTTGAGCGCAGCGATGGGAATGATCTTGACCGGATTGCGCGCGGTCTTCTGTTCGCCGGTCTGGCGTTCGACTTTTGTCGTAGTCATCGGAGTCCGTTCAGATGCCTGCTGCAAGTCTTTCGAGCAATTTTCCGGCAATGGCCTCGGCCGGATCGGAGATGCCGAGATCGCGTAGTTGCGTGACTTCAAGTCCCGGGTAGCCGCAAGGATTGATCGCGCCGAACGGTGTCAGGTCCATGTTCACGTTCAGGCTCAGGCCGTGATAGCAGCATCCGTTGCGCACCCGCAAGCCAAGCGCCGCGATTTTGGCACCATCGACATAGACGCCCGGCGCATCCTCGCGCCCGTTGGCATCGATAGCATAACTTTCGAGTAATTCTATCACCGCCCGCTCCAGCCTTCGCACCAACGTGCGTATGCCGAGACGACGCCGGCGCAGGTCGAGCAGCGTGTAGATCACGATCTGTCCCGGACCGTGATACGTAATCTGCCCGCCGCGGTCTGTCCTGACCAGCGGGATGCCGTTGTCGGTGCGCGGCAGATGCTCGGGCTTCGCGGCTACGCCGAGTGTATACACGGGCGGATGCTCTAATTGCCAGAGTTCGTCGAGCGTGTCGGCCGTGCGCGCCAGGGTGAAGTCGCGCATCCGATGCCAGGTAGTTTCGTAGTCGGCCAAGCCGAGCCGCCTTATGGTAAACGGTGAACGGTGCCCACGGGGTACCGATCTTCGATCATAAACAGTGAACAGTGAAACAACATCCGAAGTCGAATCTACGGAACCTGTGGTTCCGCGAAGCACCCTGGAGTTCTTGGTCATGACCGTTCACCGTTCACTGTTTACCGTTCACCGGGTCTAAAGCACCATCACGATCGCCGGATGATCGCAAAGATCGCGGTACAGCGCATCGAGCTGCTCGCGGGATGTGGCACACACGGTGCAGGTCACGCTCAGATAGTTGTTCTTCTTGCTGGTGCGCATTTCCACCGTGGTCGCGTCGAAATCGGGCGAATGGCGTTGCACGATTTCGACGATAGTCTGCACCAAACGTGGTTCGCGCCTTCCCATGATCTTGATCGGGAAGTCGGTGGGATACTCGATCAGGGATTCCAGTGCCATGTACAGCCCGAACGCATGACCTGGTTCTTGTAGCCCTGATAAAGCGCATACAATAGCGCGAACATCGGGCCGGTCTTCCCGTCGCCGAC
>JANMYN010000466.1:0-10547 GCA_031382195.1 Betaproteobacteria bacterium | reverse complement strand
GAGGCGAGCTCGAGGATGGAGAGCGCGGCATGCGCGACCGGATAGTCGGCGAGCGGCGCTCCCAGCGAAATGTTGAATGGCAACGTCGTCTGTTCCGCACAGGGAAGGTTATGGGCCGGGTGCATGACGCGCGCGAACACGCGTGCCGCTTCCCTGCGGCGCTGCCCCAACTCTGGAACCACGACGCCGATGCGCTTTGCACCTGCTTCCAGCTTTGCACGCGCCCAGCTCGCGGCGGCTTCCAGTTCCTCGCGCGCAGAGGGGAAAGTGATGCGGCTCGCCTGCGATTGTTTTCCATGAGGCGCGCTACTGCGCACCTCGATTCCCTGCTTCGCGCAGGCATCCAGAAAGTCCCGCATCTGCGGCGGCACTAAGTCGAAGGCGTAAGCGACGAGAAGTTTTGGTTTCCTGAACGCCACCTCATGCAGCAGCGGCGCGATGACATCGGCAACGCGCGCGATGTCGGTGTTACCTTCCTTGTAGCAACGCCTCGCGTAGTCTTTCGCCCACTCGACGAAGGCCCGGACGTCTTCGCTTCCCGGAAAACTCGCCAGCACGCCCGAGATGCGCCACTCGTGTGCAAGCCCCCAGGCCTTGCGGCAGTCCGCGGCGGCACGCGGTACGGCAAGGAGCGACTCGCCCCACTCGCTCGCTCGGATCGCTGCTTCCCAGAGTTCTTGTTCCTGCGCGCCGTTGAGCAGCAGCGGAAGCTGCGCGGCGATATTGGAGTACAGGGCATCCTCGTAGAGCCTCTCGACGAAGGCACCAAACGGAAGAATGTCCGCAGTTTCCCAGACTGTCAGGCCGGATGCGATTTGCCGTTCGTCGAATTCGCGCACAAGCGTCTGCGCGAGGCGCCGGTTCGGCGTCACGACGGCAACGCCTTCGGAATGAACTTTGGCGAGATGCGCGAAGAGTTCGCGCTTTTGTATTACAGGGAATTCGGCGCCGGCAGTCATGGCGCCTAATTTAATGCAATCCTGACTGCCCAGTTACGCAGAAGAGGCGCGAATCAGCCGCGGTCCAGCAGACCGACCTTGTCTTTCTTGTCCTTCCAGTCGTCGGCGTCCGCGGGAGCGTCCTTTTTTTCCGTGAGTGTCGGCCACACTTTCGCCAACTCGGCGTTTAGTTGCAGGAAAGCCCGCTGATTTTCAGGCACATCGTCCTCGGCGAAGATGGCCTCGACCGGACATTCGGCCACGCACAGCGTACAGTCGATGCATTCGTCCGGGTCGATCACCAGCATGTTCGGGCCTTCCCGGAAGCAGTCTACCGGACACACGTCCACGCAATCGGTGTACTTGCACTTGATGCAGCTCTCGACTACAACGTAGGTCATCACTGATCCTCTTCAAAAACGGGGAAAGCACCCTTGAACCCCGTCGATGCAGACATTAAATAGACTCGTGCCTATATTTGCTATTTGCCGCTGAGCGTGGCGCGACGCAACAATTAACAAATATATTCTAGCAAAAGCCCCATCCAGGCAGTCGCCATTGGCGTAATTCTTATGGCTATGTCACGGAAATACAAGCAATATTCATAAATCGCACAAATGCGGTGCGGTGCTAGCCCGCTTCCCTTCCAAAAAAATATTCGCTAGCATAGGTCTCACTCTTCAGATCGCCGTTCGTCCGGACCGCGACTTTTTCCGCAATCCTTTAGCCACTGCCGAGGCAATCCATCCATGAGCGAGCATATACATCACGTTACCGACGACACTTTCGAACCCGAGGTACTCCAGTCGCAGGTCCCTGTACTGGTGGATTACTGGGCCGAATGGTGCGGCCCGTGCAAAATGATTGCGCCTATCCTGGACGAAGTGGCGACCGAGTATTCAGGCCGCCTGAAGATCGCCAAACTCAACATCGACGAGAATCAAGGCACGCCGCCAAAGTACGGCATCCGCGGCATTCCGACGCTGATGCTCTTCAAGAATGGAAACATCGAAGCGACCAAGGTCGGCGCAGTGTCCAAATCGCAGTTAACCGCCTTTATTGACAGCAATATCTAAACTCGCTAGGCTTCACCCCGTACTGGTCGGCAAACGCGCTAGTTAAAGCTGGTTAAAACAGCGCCGCCACCGGTTACGGGCAGGTCCCTTCCTGTTTCACATCTTCCCGAATCTTCCGATTCTCAGCCTGTAAGGCCACCACCTTATGCATTTGTCCGACCTGAAAAACCTCCACGTCACCGAACTCGTGGAGATGGCGATCACCAACGAAATCGAGAACGCCAACCGGATGCGCAAGCAGGACCTGATCTTCGCGCTGCTGAAGAATCAGGCCAAGAAAGGCGAAAGCATCTTCGGTGAAGGAACCCTCGAAGTACTGCCCGACGGCTTCGGATTTCTGCGATCTCCGGACACTTCTTATCTGGCCGGCCCCGATGATATTTACGTCAGTCCTTCGCAGATACGGCGATTCAACCTGCACACCGGCGACTCGATCGAGGGCGAGATCCGAACACCGAAGGACGGCGAGCGCTATTTTGCGCTGGTTAAAGTCGACAAGGTCAATGCCGAGTCGCCCGAGAATTCCAAACACAAGATCCTGTTCGAAAACCTGACTCCGCTGTTCCCCACCGAGCAATTTACGATGGAGCGGGACATCAAGGCGGAAGAAAATCTCACCGGCCGCATCATCGATATCATTGCACCCATCGGCAAAGGTCAGCGCGGCCTGCTGGTCTCCAGCCCGAAGAGCGGCAAGACCGTGATGCTGCAGCACATAGCGCATTCGATCGCGGCGAATTTTCCCGATGTTTACCTGATCGTGCTGCTGATCGACGAGCGTCCCGAGGAAGTCACCGAAATGCAACGCTCGGTCAAAGGCGAAGTGGTGTCTTCAACATTCGACGAGCCCGCCACGCGCCACGTCCAGGTAGCCGAGATGGTGCTGGAGAAAGCCAAGCGCCTGGTCGAGCATAAGAAGCACGTCGTCATTCTGCTGGATTCGATTACGCGCCTTGCGCGTGCCTACAACACCGTCGTACCGGCATCAGGCAAGGTGCTGACCGGCGGCGTGGACGCCAATGCGCTGCAACGGCCCAAGCGTTTCTTCGGCGCCGCACGCAACATCGAGGAAGGCGGATCGCTGACCATCATCGCCACCGCGCTGATCGACACGGGCTCGCGAATGGACGATGTGATCTATGAAGAATTCAAAGGCACCGGCAACATGGAAATCCACCTCGACCGGCGCATGGCCGAGAAACGGATTTATCCGTCGATCAACGTCAATCGCTCCGGCACGCGCCGCGAGGAATTGCTGATCGAGAAAGACATCCTGCAGAAGATCTGGGTCCTGCGCAAACTGCTCTACCCGATGGACGAGCTTGAGGCTACGGAGTTTTTTGTGGACAAGTTACGGGGTACGAAGAACAACGCCGAGTTCTTCGACTCAATGCGAAGAGGTTGAGGCTTTCTCTCGAAGTCCCACACCCTGCCCTCTCGGGTGTGACTCGTTGGCGAGCTGCGAGATCATTTCTGCGGCAACACCCGGCGTAAGCGCAAAGACAAATTCTAAATATTCAGTTATCAGAGCCACTTAGTCCCCGGCACCCGGTAGCCAAGCCTTGATTTCGGGGTTGCCAATCCCAACATTCCTGTGGATAATTCGCCCCCTTCGGAAGCGCAAATCCCGCTCCCACTAGATAAGGAACCAAAATGAAACCTGAAATCCATCCCCAATATGCCGACGTCGCCGTGACCTGCAGTTGCGGGAACACATTCACTACGCGCTCCACAATGGGTAAACCCCTGCACGTGGAAGTCTGCTCCGCTTGTCACCCGTTCTATACCGGCAAGCAAAAAGTCATGGACACTGCAGGTCGCGTGGAGAAATTCCGCCAGAAGTACAGCAAGGGCAAGACCGACACGAAGCCCAGCGCTGCTTGAGCGGCTTGTCCCGGAAAAAAAGGCAGCCTTGGCTGCCTTTTTCTTTTCTTCACCCGCCCTCGGGCGACCGATAGAATGGTGCATGGATTCGGGCTGAAAGTCGGTATCCGCACCGAAGAGGTTCGAGGAAGGCCGCAATGGAATCAATCATCCAGGAGTCACTGTCTCCTGCTAATTGGGAACCGCCCGTCAACGCGGCCGAGGCCGCCGACGCCACGCAGGCACTGGAGAGAGGCCGCATCCTTTTATTCAGGCAACTTGGATTTTCGCTCAGCCCGCAGGAGCAACGATTTCTGAGTCCGGATTGCACGGACCCGCGCTCCAAAAACATCAGTTACGACTCCGGCGCCGACAAGATTCGGGGAACCACTTTGCAAGGAAGAGACCGCGAGGATCTGACTGCAATGATGCGCAGGTTCACCGCGCAGGCGCGCAGCCTGGTCAATCATTTGTTGCCGACTTACGCGGCGCATCTGGAAATGGGGCGCACCAGCTATCGGCCCGTGGAAATCCTCGGGCGAGCGAGCTCGGCGACCAAAGATGATACGCGGCTGCACGTCGACGCGTTCGCGTCCAGCCCGGTGCAGCGGCGGCGCATCCTGCGCCTGTTCACCAATATCAATCCGCGGGGAGAACCGCGAGTTTGGCAGGTCGGCGAGCCGTTCGAGCAATTTGCACAACGCCTGTTGCCGAGCATCGGGCTGCCGCGACCCGTTGCCCCGTGGCTGCTGAAGCAACTCCACATTACCAAAAGTCTGCGCACACCCTACGATCACGTAATGCTCAATCTGCATGACCGGGTGAAGCTCGATCCTGACTATCAACGCAGCGCGCCGCGTGAGCAGATAGATTTTCCAGCGGGATCCAGTTGGATTGTATTCACCGATCGTGTGCTGCACGCCGCCCTTGGCGGGCAGTACCTGCTTGAGCAGACGTTTTATCTGCCGGTTCATGCGATGGCAAACGAACAAGTTTCGCCGCTGCGCATTCTCGAAAGCCACTACGGACGGCCGCTTGCGTAAAATACAGCTCTATGAGCTGCGATAACAACGACCACGGCGCGTTTTCCTGGGTCACCGGCACGACATACTCCTCCTATTGACTGCGCACCCCATGCTTCGCCCGGCCCATTTGCTGCGTAACGAGACTATCGCGGCTCATATCACGGAGAATCCGGTCACGCTGGCCGTCTTGCTCTGCATAGCGTGGATTCTCCCCGGGCTGGTCGGCCACGATCCCTGGAAACCGGACGAAGCCCACACGTTTGGCGTCGTCTATGAATTGCTTAAGGACGGCGACTGGGTCGTACCAATGCTGGCTGGCGAACCTTATCTCGCCAGGCCCCCGTTGATCTATTTGACGGGCGCACTGACCGGCACGCTGTTCTCCTGGTTATTGCCACTGCACGACGGCGCACGCCTCGCCACCGGTTTATACATGGCGTTGGCATTCCTGTTCATCGCACTAACCGCGAAGGAGCTCTACGGAAGCAGCAAGCGCTGGGTTGCCGCACTGATGCTTCTCGGCTGCGGGGGGCTGCTGGTGCGCGGACACCTGTTGCTCGCCGAGACAGCCTTGCTGGCCGGTCTGGCGATCGGCCTGTACGCCCTTGCCATCTCGGGCCGCCGGCCGCTCGTCGCCGGGTTATGGCTGGGGACAGGCCTCGGCATCTGCGTGTTTTCCGAGGGGCTGGTTGAACCAATCATGCTGTTGCTGACGATGGCGTTGCTCCCGCTCGTGTCATCGCACTGGCGTAACAGACATTATCTGCTGACTGTTGTTGTAGCGATCGTGATCGCAACGCCATGGGCTGTGGTCTGGCCGTTGCTGCTGGAGGCCCGTTCGCCGCCCATGTTCGCGCAATGGTTCTGGGTCGAGAACGTGGAAAGGCTCAAGGGTATTTTCATTTTCACGGCGGATAAGGATTACTTCTACTACGCGGACGTGCTGCCCTGGTTTGCCTGGCCGGCGTGGCCGTTCGCGCTTTGGGGCCTTTGGGTCGAGGGCCGTGCCGGATTGCAAAAACCCGGTGTCATCCTTCCGCTCACTGCATTGGCAGCCTTCTTCGTCTTCCTCAGCCTGACCGGAGAAGGCCGCCACGTTTTCGGCACGCCGCTGCTGCTTCCGATCTCGCTGCTGGCAGTGCTGTCCTTCGAAACCTTGCAGCGCGGTGCCGTCAATCTCTATTATTGGTTCGCGATCATCCTGTTCACGTTCTTAGCCATCGTCGGGTGGTTCTACTGGATGGCGATAGACCTCGGCATACCCTCGCGACTGTGGAAGCATATGATGGACATGCAGCCGGCCTATCATGCCGATGGGCGTGCGTTCGTGGTGATGTTGGCAGCGCTGTTCACCTTTGCCTGGTTCCTGCTTCTGTTCAACGTCAAGCGAATGCCCGAGAGGCCCGTGATTACTTGGGCGATCGGCATTACCATGCTATGGGCGCTCGTCGCGCTGCTGCTGGTCAGATACATCGATACGGGCAAGACTTATCGCGCCGTATTCACGCAGCTATCGCAGGCAGTGCCGGAATCGCACGGCTGCATCTACAGTCAGTCGCTGGGCGAATCGCAGCGCGCAATGCTGCATTACTTTGCCCATATCCTGACCGTGCGTCTTGAAAAAACGGGCAAGCGCCCCGATTGCGCTCTGATGATCATTCAAGATAACTGGAAGTCCCAAACCAACGTTGGCAGTTCCTGGAAACTCATCTGGGAAGGACGTCGTCCCGGAGACAAATTGGAGCGCTTCCGGCTTTATCGAAAATCATGAACGATTCACTGCAACGATTCTTGCTGGAGAGTACGCCCGTGCGTGGCGAGATCGCGCATCTGGATGCCACGTGGCGCGCCGTGCTCGAACGGCGCACTTACCCGGCTCCGCTGGAACGCTTGCTCGGCGAAATGATGGCGGCGGCCGCGCTGTTGTCGGCGACGCTCAAGTTCGAAGGCTCGCTGATCATGCAGATGCAGGGCAGCGGGCCGGTGCAATTACTCGTCGTCGAAGCAACCAGCGAACGCACGCTGCGCGCCACCGCAAAATGGGATGGGGATCTCGCCCAGGGCAATGTAACCGAGCTATTGGGTGCGGGACGTTTTGTGATCTCGATTGTGCCGTCCAGCGGCAAGCAGGCCTATCAAGGCATCGTGAGCATCGAAGGCGAAAGCATCGCGCAGGTATTGGAGCACTACATGGCGAAATCCGAACAGCTGGAAACCCGCATGTGGCTCGCTTCCGATTCACATCAGGCCGCCGGAATGCTGCTGCAGAAACTGCCGTCGGCGCCGAGCGAAGATGTTGATGCCTGGAACCGTGCGACTCGCCTGGGTGAAACCATCAAGCCCGAGGAATTGCTTGGATTGCCGGCACCGGAAATCATCCGCCGTCTCTATCACCAGGAAGACGTGCGCGTATTCGAGCCGCGTCCGGTTGCATTCCGCTGTTCCTGCTCGCACGAACGGGTCACGTCCATGCTGCGCATGCTCGGACACGAGGAAGTGCGTTCCATACTCGAGGAGCGAGACAATGTCGAAGTGGACTGCGAGTTCTGCGGACGGCATTACGTTTTCGATGCGGTAGATGCGGAGCAGGTGTTCGCTGCGGACGTCATTTTGCCGACGGAGAAGACGAGGCATTAAATGCCGTGACGGTCGTGACGGCCGTCTTGTGCTAATGACGTGAAGAATCAATGCTGAGGACCCACGACAGAGTAAACGCATGAGAGCTTTACTTCGTCACGATCGTCACGTCGTCACGACCGTCACGATCCGCAGAACGTCGCGAGGAAGAAGGAAGGCAAAGCAGGCACATGGACAGTGATTACTGCCGGCGTGTCCGAATCGACAAGTGGCTATGGGCGGGTGCCCCGGACACGTTAGCCGCAGGCCCGTTTGCGGGTAGGGGCCCATTCGGGTCGCCACTGGAGATGCAAATACCGTGAGTGACTCCGATATCCGTGTCCGAATCGACAAGTGGCTATGGGCGACCCGCTTCTACAAAACGCGCAGCCTCGCGGCCGAGGCGGTCGATGGCGGCAAGGTGCAGGTCAACGGCGAGCGGGTCAAGCCGGCGAAATTGCTGAAACCCGGCGACGTGCTGTCGATACGCAACGGACCCTACGCATGGGACATCACGGTTATTGCGCTGAGCGAACGCCGCGGTCCGGCAGCCGAGGCGGCAAAGCTGTATTCCGAATCCGACGCGAGCCGCAAAACCCGCGAGGACAAGATCGCGATGATCAAGAGCGAGCGCCAGTCGAATCCGTTTCCCGGGGGACGGCCCACCAAGAAGCAGCGGAGACAAATCATCCGGTTCATTCGCGACGACCATTGAGTTTTGCCGAGCGAAACACCCTTTCCGCATAGCAACATTTTTCTCGACAAGCCGCAAAACGCGGGCGTACACTGCCGCCTCCTTTCCGCCTGCCCAAGAGCGTGCTCGAGACATTCGCAGGGGGCGCTGCCGTTCCAGTTATTCCCGAGTAAGGAGAATTCAGGATGGATGACGTAGTAATCGTCGCTGCATTACGCACCGGTGTCGGCAAGTTCGGCGGCAGCATAGGTAAAATCCCCGCATCAGAACTCGGCGCGAAAGTCATTACCGCGCTGCTCGCCAAGACCGGCGTAAAGCCGGACATGATCAGCGAGGTGCTTTTGGGGCAGGTGCTCACCGCCGCCGTCGGCCAGAATCCGGCGCGCCAGGCTTCCATCCGCGCCGGCCTCCCGCACATGGTTCCGGCAATGACCATCAATAAAGTGTGTGGTTCAGGTCTGAAGGCCACACACCTCGCCGCCCAGGCGATCAGGGCCGGCGATGCCGACATCGTGATTGCCGGCGGACAGGAGAACATGACGCTGGCGCCGCACGCGCTGAGCGGCGCGCGCGATGGGATGCGCATGATGGACGGCAAGCTGATTGACACGATGATCGTCGATGGCTTGTGGGACGTCTACAACCAATACCATATGGGCGTTACGGCCGAGAACGTCGCCAAGAAATGGAAGGTGTCGCGCAACGAACAGGACGAGTTCGCGGCCGCCTCCCAGCAGAAAGCGGAAGCCGCGCAGAAAGCCGGCCGGTTCAAGGATGAGATCGTGCCGATTACCATTTCCACCAGAAAAGGTGATGTGATATTCGATAGCGACGAATTCGTGCGCCATGGCACGACCGCCGACGCTTTGGCCGGGCTGAAACCAGCGTTCGACAAGAACGGTACCGTGACCGCCGGTAATGCATCGGGCATCAACGACGGCGCCGCTGCCGTGATGATGATGAGCGCATCCAAAGCCAAGGAGCTGGGCATCAAGCCGCTGGCGCGCATCAAGGCGTATTCGTCGGCCGGCGTGGATCCGAGCATCATGGGGATCGGCCCGATACCGGCATCGCAACTTTGCCTGAAAAAGGCCGGCTGGACGCCAAAGGATATTGATCTCTTGGAAATAAACGAGGCATTCGCAGCGCAGGCAATCGCTGTCAATCGCGACATGGGCTGGGACACGTCGAAAGTGAACGTCAACGGCGGCGCCATTGCGATCGGCCATCCCATCGGCGCATCCGGTTGTCGTATCCTAGTCACGCTGATTCACGAGATGATCAGGCGCGATGCAAAGAAAGGCCTCGCCTCGCTATGCATTGGCGGCGGCATGGGCGTTGCGCTGGCGATCGAGCGGTGACCACCTCACCCCGGCGCGTGGACACGTTACCGATGGAATCGGCCGTTTGCGGGAAACGCGCCATGTTTCACCTCCCGCCCCGGATGGCTCCGCCAACGCCGTGTCGGTGGAACCTCTCCCCCGACGGCGGAGAGGGAGCGGGGCAATCGAACAGACCCAACGCCAATCAAAACTTTTAGGGGAGACAGACCATGAACAACGGACGTGAAGTCGTAATTATTGCGGGCGTACGCACCGCGATTGGAGATTTCGGCGGGGCACTGAAGGATTTTGCGCCGACAGATTTGGGTGCGCGCTGCGTGCGCGAAGCATTGTCTCGCGCCAAGGTGGCGCCCGAAGAAGTCGGTCATGTCGTCTTCGGCAACGTGATCCACACCGATACGAAGGATATGTATCTTTCGCGCGTCTGTGCAATCAATGGCGGCATCCCGAAGGAAGTTCCGGCGATGACGCTGAACCGGCTGTGCGGCAGCGGGTTGCAGGCAATCGTGAGCGCCGCGCAGTTCGTTGCGCTGGGCGACGCGGACGTTGTAGTTGCTGGTGGCGCGGAGTCCATGAGCCGCGCCAACTACTGGCTGCCGGGCGCGCGCTGGGGATCAAAGATGGGCGATCAGGTCGTAGTGGATGCGCTGACCGGTGCGCTATCCGATCCTTTCGACGCATTGCACATGGGCGTCACGGCGGAAAACGTCGCCACGAAATACAGTCTGACGCGTGCCACGCAGGACGAGTTCTCCGTCGAAAGCCATCGGCGAGCAACGAATGCCATTCAGAACGGCTATTTCAAGGACCAAATCCTGCCGATCGAGATCAAGGACCGCAAAGGCACCAAGCTGTTCGACACCGACGAGCACGTGCGCGGCGATGCAAGCGTGGAGAATTTGGGCAAACTGAAAACCGTGTTCAAGAAGGACGGCACCGTGACCGCAGGCAACGCTTCGGGCATCAATGACGGCGCAGCGGCAGTCGTCATG
>JANMYN010000446.1:0-3701 GCA_031382195.1 Betaproteobacteria bacterium | reverse complement strand
ATGATTTTGGGGTGACGCCAGAACGAATGCGTGGCGGCTAGAGGTTCCTGATCGAATACATCGACCATCGTACCGGCCAGTTGTCCAGAATCAAGCGCGGCGATCAGGTCGGCATCGACCATGTGCCCTCCTCTGCCAATGTTCACGACGTAACTGCCGCGAGGCATTGCCGCAAAGGTTTGTGCGTTAAGAATCCCTCGCGTCTGCGGCGTCAGCGGCAGCACATTGACCAGCACCCGCGTGTTCGCGAGAAACGGCTTGAGGCCGCTCGCACCGGCAAACACCTTGACACCATTGATGGCCTTGCCGCTTTGGCTCCAGCCAGCAACCGAATATCCCTGCGCGGCGATTCGCTGCGCGACGGTAGCGCCGATCACGCCCAGTCCCATCACGCCGACCGGCCACTGCCCGGCGAGCAATTCGTCGCGCGGCCGCCAGATCGCCTCACGCTGCTGCTCAAAATAGTCCGCCATACGCCGCTGGAAATGCAGCACCGCATACAGCGTGTATTCCGCCATCGGCCCCGACATTCCAGCGTCCACCAGCCGCACCACCGGTACGCCGGCCACCAACGCGGGATCATTCAACACGTTATCGACACCGGCGCCGAGCACGAGAATCGCCCTCAGATTTGGCAGTTGCGCGAGCGAGCCCTGCGCTTGCCGCCATACCAGTGCATAACGGATCGCCTCGGCCGCGCCGGTATCGGGCCACACGCGAAACGCCATGTGCGGAAACGCGCGCGCGCACGCCAGTCGCCAGGGTTCGGGTGATTCGGAATCGCTGCAGAAGAGGATCGCCATGCAAACGCGCTGACCGCTCGATTGGGCGATCAATGTTAAAGTGCGCGCGCGTCGTTTGCCAGCGTTGCTGTCAATAAAAACACAGGAGAAACCATGAGCAGGCTTTACACCGCGTCACAGCGCGCTTTCCAGGACATGTTCGACACTCGCCGCATTGCCGATGCGTCCGAGCAGATCATTGTGCATTCCGAAGTCACGGATGATGAAAAGACGTTCATCGAGAGCCGGGACATGTTTTTCCTGTCCACAGTTGACGAGCGGGGATTTCCCACGTGCTCCTACAAGGGCGGCGATCCCGGATTCGTGCGGGTCGTGGACAAGACCACCCTTTCTTTCCCGATTTTTGACGGCAACGGCATGTTCCTTTCCGTGGGCAACATCCGCGGCTACAGCAAGGTTGGCATGCTGTTCATCAACTTCGAAATACCGCACCGCATTCGCGTGCAAGGCACCGCCAGCATCGACGAGAACGATCCGTTAATCATGGAGTATGAAGGCGCCGATATGGTGGTGCGGGTGCGCGTGGAGGAAATGTTCATCAATTGCCCGCGCTACGTGCACCGCTACCAGAAGATAAATCCCTCCGAATATGTGCCGCGCGCCGATTGCGCTACGCCGTTCGCGGTATGGAAGCGCATCGACGCGATCCAGCCCGCTCTTTCCTCGCGCGATCAGGGCAAGGCCGCGGCGGCAGGCGGATTGATCACGGCGGAAGAATATTTCGTGCGAGTTAAACGCGGCGAAGGGTGAAGAATGCCGTGACGATCGTGACGGCGTGACGGTCGTGACGACGTAAAGACCCAGTGAAAGGCTTCGGGGAGAATAATTGAATTAACAGGCGTGCGTATAAGCCTCGAATCACGATCGTCACGTCGCCACGCCGTCACGGCCCTTATGGCGAGTGCACTTCAATATTGTCGATTAGCCGCGTCTGCCCGAGTTTGGCCGCGCCGAGCACGACCAGCGCTTTGTCGGTTGGATCGGGACGAAGAACGGCCCGTTGGTTGCGTACCACGACGTAGTCCACGTTCCACCCGTGACGCGCGAGGAGCGCACCGGCCGCATATTCCATCGCAATGAAATTGCGGTCGCCGCTGAGTACCGCATCGCGCACCCCGAGGATGGCTTCGCGCAACCGCGTTGCTTCCTTTCTTTCCTGCGCGGACAGGAAGCGGTTGCGCGACGACAGCGCGAGGCCATCTTCGGCCCGCACGGTTTCCGCCGGAACGATCGTGATCGGCAAAGCGAATTGGTTGACCATCTGGCGCACAATTGCGAGTTGCTGGTAATCCTTCTTGCCAAACACCGCAATCTGCGGTTGCACGCAGTTGAATAGCTTCAGCACTACGGTGGCCATGCCGCGAAAATGTCCGGGCCGAAAGCGGCCTTCGAGCTTGTTGGCGACTTTCGGCAGATCGACGTAGAAAGTCTGCGGCTCCGGATACATCTCCTTCTCGTCCGGCGCCCACACGATGGTGTTGCCCTCGGCCTCGAGTTTCGCGCAGTCGTCTTTCAAAGTACGTGGGTATTTCTCAAAATCTTCGCCCTGCCCAAACTGCAGCCGGTTGACGAATATCGTGGTGACCGTCACGGGAGCGAGGCTACGCGCGATGCGTACCAGGCTCAAGTGCCCGTCATGGATGTTGCCCATGGTCGGCACGCACGCGACCTGCGGTTCACGCTTGAGCCGTTCGCGCAGTTCGGCGAGTGTTTTGATGACTTCCATATTTTGAGGGACGATGGGCGAGGGACGAGGAACGAGGGAAAGGCGCGGCGTCGCCGTATCAATCCCTCACCCCTCGCCCCTCGTCCCTAGTCCCTGCCCTCCTCTGTTCTTATTCCCCGCGGTTGAAAAACTCGCGCGGCCCTCGCATCTCGGCAATGCGGCGCAACAATAAATCAAAATCACCGGCATCATCAACAAAATTCAGATTGTCGCTGTTGACGATCAGCAGCGGCGCGGCCGAAAACTGGTAAAAGAACCGGCTGTAGGCGTCAGCGAGGCGCACCAGATACTGCTCGGAGATATTGCGTTCGTAATTTAACCCGCGCTTGTGCACGCGTTCGACGAGTTTTTCCGGCGAAGCCTGCAGATAAATCACCAGGTCGGGCGTCGGTGCCTGCGGCATCAAGTGTCCGTAGATCTGCTGATAAAGATGTAATTCATCATCGGAAAGGGTCAGGCTGGCGAACAACGGATCCTTCTCGAGGATGAAATCGGCGACGGTGCCACCCTCGAAAAGGTCGATCTGCTTCAGTCCGCCGACCTGCTGCGTGCGCTGGAACAGGAAGAACAACTGTGTCGCCAGCGCATGGCGGTGCGGGTCATCGTAGAAGCGCGCAAGAAAGGGATTGGCGTCCGGATCTTCCAGCAGCAACGCCTTGCCCAGATGCGCCGACAACCTGCGAGCGAGGCTGGTCTTGCCTGCGCCGATCGGGCCTTCAACGACGATGTAGCGATATTTTTCAGGCGACATCGAGTTTTTCCACGCCGCTGCGATCGATTTTCGCAAGCAGTTCCGATACCGGCGCGTAGCCCGGCACGAGTGCGCCGGGGGCGATTTCCGCAAGTGGCAGGAGTACGAAGGCTCGTTCATGCATGCGCGGATGCGGCAAGGTCAACGCGTTCTCATCGACGGAAAGTATTCCGTATAACAGGAGATCGAGATCCAGCGTGCGTGGCGCATTGCGCACCGAACGCCTGCGCCCGTGCCGGTTCTCGATGACATGCAGCGCGTCGAGCAGTTCGTATGGCGATAATCCGGTCTGCACCTTCGCTACTGCATTGATGAAATCCGGCTGGTCGGCATAGCCGACCGGGTCGCTGCGATACAGTGACGAGGCGGCGAGCACGTGGGTGTGCGCGATGGCGTCGAGTTCCGCGATGGCCTGCCGGAC
>JANMYN010000437.1:0-4701 GCA_031382195.1 Betaproteobacteria bacterium | reverse complement strand
GGTTGCTTTCTCTTGCCCATGCTTCTCCCTGGTTGTATTTATTCTATTGCGGATTGAAGCGTACAACAGCCGGCCATTGCCGGATAGGCGGGCATGCGGCGGCGAACCGGAAAGTAATAGCGCGGGCCGGAAGTTTATTTCTGCAGCAGCGACCCCCTGCCGAATGCCGGCCGGGCTTCAGGTTTTGCCGGTTTTGGCGAGCCGTTGTTGGATTTCGGCTTCGGCCGCCAGCCAATCCTGCTCCGGCGACCCATGCCTGAAGCCGCGCGCCTGCGCCCGGTAGTAGGCGGCGGTCGCCACCATATCGCGCCAGGCATCCCCAGCAATGTTCGGCGTGGATTTCCGCGCCTTCGAGACTTTGGCAGCGGGTGCTACCGGGGACTTACTGCGGGCCTTCGTCGTGACGCTGGAAGTCTTGCGCGTCGTGCGCGATTTCCCGGTTTGGGCTGTAGTCATGGCGCCTCCATTTTTACTCGTCCGGTCGGAGCTGCAAACGGCGATGAAGCTGCTCCTGTAAATTCGGGGCGACGCGAGATTGCGACCTTGACCACGCATCGGGGCCAAACCATGCCCCGGCTATGGGCGAACCGCCCCACCGGTGTTCTAACTTGACGCCGCCGCGCGATCAGGGTTTCTTTTTGTGAAATTCTCCCCAGGCTTTCTCGAAGCTCGCCTGCATCGTCTTCCACGCGTTCTCCGCGCCCTTACTCACCTCCGTCCACGCAGCCTGGCTCGCATCACGGGTTTCATTCAGGCGTTTGACCGCCTCGTCGCGCTGTTTTTCCAGCGTTTTGATCTGCACTTCGTATTGCGCTTTCACATTGGTCTGGGCTTTCTGCACCTCACCCTGCCATTGGCCCAGTTTCGCGTTCCATTCCTCGATTTGTTGCTTCATCCGTGCAACGTACTCTTCGCGATTCATCCCGGCTCTCCTTTGCCTGCGTCATTGATCTGATCCGAGCACCATCGAATGGTTCACATTGCCCAGTCCCGCGAAAGCATGAGTTTGCGCCCAGGAACTTCTGAACAATGTAAACACGCGCTCCGCGGTGCAATATCCGGGCGCCAGCTGTCCGACTCTGGAAATTTGTTTCTCCGGCGCCCGCATGCGAGCCGCCGGTCGAATCCGCCGTTCCAGAGTGTCGATTTCGGGCCGCGGTTGCCTCAAATTCCCGGTACGCGCAGTCATGTTCGCGCCCTGGATATCCTCTGTCAATCTGGCAAAGGTTCCACCTTGAGCATCGGCAATAGTGCTGCACCGTTCTGGTTCGCGAGGCCGTTCGGTTGACTGACTTTTTGCAGGCATGAAGCCGGCTGCGCGGATGGTTGCGCTGGATCAATCAAAATCGGCACGATACCCTTTGGGCAGGTCCGCGTTGCAGAAACGCGTTGATTTGCCTATTCGTTTTCTGCGTTACGCATCCACGTCAGGAAGCTCGACGCATAGCATTGACGGCCTCCGAGTCTTCTTTGCCGTGGCTGATTGGAATGTTGAGTTCGACCGGAGCGGGCAGTTTCAGCAGTGCATACAAATTGGCGAGTTTGCGGCGGTAAAGCTCGTCGAATGCCATTACCGACTCCGCCGGATTGTAATCGCCAAACCACCAACACCAGTCGGAGGCCTCGCAATCAGCGAGTTGCCGCGAGGCAAGCGCTATCTCCCTGCTGTTCAGTTGATCGCCAGCCATGACTGCATCGAAGCAGTGCTTGGCGGCGCATAACAGATCCCATGCGCGATTCTTGTCGTGACTGCCAATCCAGGTGGCGAAATTGCCATAAACCCAGCTTCCGGCTACCAGCACCGGCAGCGGCGTGCATTCGCGTTTTTGATCGAGCAGCTGCGCAAACGTGCTGGTTGCTATTTGCGGGTGCTGTTCCAGCGCCGCGTAGAGCGCGTCAAGAAAGTAGTAACCGTTGTAAGGGTAATACTCCCAGGCGTTTTCGCCGTCGAGAATCACACTGACCACGGGCCGATTGTCTCCATGCGCCTGGCCGGCGATTTCTTCGAGCGCGGCGACGAAATGTGCCGCTGCGTCCCTGCTGTGCCATTTTGCATATTCGAAACCGATCAGGTCGGACAAGCGATCATCGCGGAAAAAACAGGTGATCGTGGTTTGACCGTTGTCAATGCGATACGGCCGGAAAAGATACTCCGGACGTTCGGGCAGCGTGCCGCCGCTCC
This sequence comes from Betaproteobacteria bacterium, assembly GCA_031382195.1. Taxonomy (GTDB): domain Bacteria; phylum Pseudomonadota; class Gammaproteobacteria; order Burkholderiales; family JACQAP01; genus JACQAP01. The sequence continues at coordinate 2,519 of JANMYN010000437.1, read as the reverse complement.
TTTGCAGGCTGTGGGTCAGGACACCCTCCCCGCTGGCAATCCATTCGCAGCCGCCCTGCGCCAGCAAGTCGGCGAAATCGCGCGACACCGCGCCCTCCGCGGGCCACATGCCGCGTGGCGGCTGGCCAAAGCGCCGGGCATGACTTTGCTTCGCCGCCTCCGCCTGCGCGATGACGCGCTCGCGTCCGCCTGGATAGTGCGGACACTGGGGCAGCGCCGCGCCGGGGGCTGCGTCCCGCGCAACTTCGAAGGAGAGCAGCAACGGACCGATCGGGTGGTATTCGGGCGTGGTGGTCAGTTCGATGCAACCCGCTTCGAACAATTTGCGGTAGCGCGGAATCACACTGCGTACCTCCCGGCCGATGATACCGAGCAGCTGCATGCGATCGTCGTGCGAGAAGCCGTGCGCCTTTGCGATCAGGCCAGGCACGACGCCGTCGCGGCGGCGCACCGTCTCGCCCATCCATGAGATGTGATACCAACTCAGCAGATCGCGCAGATATTGAGCCGAAAGATATGCGCTACCGGTGTCGCCATGGCTTGCGGTGATTTGGAAGATCTCGAGCAGTCGCTTGTATGCGGGATAAGGATCGATCAGCTTCTGCTGGTTGGCCCGGAAGCAGGACTTCAAAATCAGGTCCCGGCCGGTCCGGTCGATTTGCTGTAGTTCCGGTTGCGCGAGCAGGCGTAGCAGCGGGTCGCGAAATGTCCCAGTGGCGAACTGGTCTGTGTAATCCTCGAGCTGGTCCAGCAGCACCGGCGTGAAGTTCAGCACCACACGCATGCCCGGGTGCGCTTCGAGATGCGCGGCCATGTCGCTGTAGTCCTTGATGGCGTGCAGGTACACCCAGGGTTGAGCGAATTCTCCGCTGGCATGATCGCGGAAGTCCGGCTGGTGCATGTGCCACAGGATTGCCAAGTCGATCTTTTTTTGGTCGCTCATGACATTTCGAAGTTGCGTCGCATGCTTGCAGCCCGTTACCAACCCGAACCGCGCGCCATGCGCAGCTCAGCGTTGATGTAAAACTTCCTGGCCGAGCATCTCCGGCGTGATCAGCGTGATGCCACGATCGGAAACATGAAAGCGCCGGCGATCCTCATCCAGGAAGAAGCACACCGTGAGGCCTTCCGGAAGCACACAACTCTTGTCCACGACGGTGCGCCGAAGCTTCACATGCCGGTTCACGATTACATCCGGCAGGATCACCGAGTCCTCGATGCTGCCGTAACTGTGCACGCGTACATTCGAAAACAGCAGCGAGCGTTTCACGGTGGTTCCGCTGATGAGGCAGCCGCCGGACACGACCGAATCGACCGCTCCGCCGCGCCGGCCTTCGTCATCGAACACAAATTTGGCGGGCGGCAATTGCTCCTGATGGGTCCAGATCGGCCACTCCTTGTCATACATATTGAGATCGGGCGTGACCCGTGTCAGGTCAAGGTTCGATTCCCAATACGCATCGACCGTGCCCACGTCCCGCCAGTACGCAGCCTTGTCGCGCTGGCCGACGCAACTATCGTCGAATCTCTGCGCGAACACCCGATAGCGCGGTACCACATAAGGGATTAGGTTTTTGCCGAAGTCGTGGTTGGAGCCGGGGGTGATGGAATCGCGTACGAGCTGTTCATACAGAAATGGGGCGTTGAACACATAGATGCCCATGCTGGCGAGCGCCATGTCGGGCCGGCCGGGAATCGATGGCGGGTCGGCAGGCTTTTCGACGAAATCGGTGACCCGCCAGTCCTCGTTCACGCCGATGACGCCGAACGCCGTGGCCTCTTCCCGGGGGACTTCCAGGCAGGCCACCGTCACGTCGGCATTTTTTGCAACGTGGTAGGCCAGAACTTTTCCGTAGTCCATCTTGTAAATATGGTCGCCGGCAAGGATCAGTATGTAGTCCGGTTCGTAGGTGCGCAGGATGTCGAGATTCTGGAACACCGCGTCGGCTGTTCCGAGATACCAGTTCTCTTCCGCAGTTCGCTGCGAAGCGGGGAGGATATCGACAAACTCCTGGAAGCGGCCGTCAAGGAAACTCCAGCCGCGCTGGAAGTGCCGGATCAGGCTATGCGACTTGTATTGGGTAGCCACGCCGATGCGGCGGATTCCGGAATTCACACAGTTCGACAAGGGAAAATCGACGACGCGGAATTTGCCGCCGAACGGCACGGCCGGCTTGGCGCGCCAATCGGTGAGGTTCTTCAGCCGGCTGCCGCGCCCGCCGGCCAGCACGAGCGCGTAGGTATTCTTGGTCAGAACGCTGACGAAGCGGACATCGTGGTCGTTATCGATCATGAAAGTTTTCCGATACAGACGTTGAGCGATAGAATATTAACCCGCAGTTCAGCCGGCGTTAAAGAACAGGCCTGAATTGAAAGGCTCCGCTTATAATAGGGGGGACGCCGCTCGCCGTCACGAAATGCCTGACGGGACATAACGCTGCCCGTTCCACCCATAATGATCACCACTGTCCATTCACCCGCGGCCGACGATCTGGAGGCCCTGGTCGACGCCCGCCACC
>JANMYN010000409.1:0-1555 GCA_031382195.1 Betaproteobacteria bacterium | reverse complement strand
TTGCGGCGCGGAGACACGGTGCGCGTGCGTCTGGAGATCGAGGCGCAATCGGATATGTCCTGGGTGGTTGTCGATGATCCCGTGCCCGGCGGTGCGGCAATTCTCGGCAGCGGGCTTGCCAAGGATTCGCAGATCTTGTCTGCCGGCGAAGTCAAGCGCGGATTCGTCTGGCCGGCGTTCGAGGAGCGCGGCTTCGATGCGTTTCATGCCTACTACCGCTTCGTGCCCAAGGGAACCTGGGTGGTCGAGTACGCCTTTCGCCTGAACAATCCGGGTCGCTTCGAGTTGCCCCCGACGCGCGTCGAAGCGATGTACGCACCCGAGATGTTCGGCGAGTTGCCGAATAGTGCCGTGACAATAAACCCGTGAATGTCGTGAATGACGTGAAGGTCGTAAATGCTGGCGCAATCCGGAGAACGCGATCGCGCGGTTTTCAATCGACATTCACGGCATTCACGACATTCACGATATTCACGATCGCCGGCGGCGCCATGCCAGCCGTCGCCGGCACCCCTTCCTTCGACGATGTGAAGAGCCGCTGGACGTCGACCGAGGGCATCCTCCTCGATCGCCAGGGCGTGCGGATCCACGAACTGCGCGTGATCGAGCAGGGCAGGCGACTGGAATGGACGCAACTCAGTGATATTTCGCCGGCGGCGTTGGCGACCATCATCCGCGCGGAAGACAAGCGCTTCTACCGGCATCACGGCGTGGACTGGCTCGCTCTGTCGGACGCGGCGCTGGATACGCTGCTGTTCTCGCAGCCGCGCGGCGCATCGACGATCTCGATGCAGGTCGCATCCCATCTGGACGCCGGGCTGAAGCCGAGCCGGCAAAAACGCACGGTGTCGCAGAAATGGGACCAGATCGCTGCTTCGCGCGAACTCGAGAAATCCTGGACCAAGAGCCAGATTCTCGAGGCTTACCTCAACCTTTCGACTTTTCGCGGCGAGCTGCAGGGCCTGGGTGCGGCTTCACGCGCGCTATTCGGCAAGGACCCCAGCGGTCTCGACGAACCTGAGTCCGTGCTGCTCGCCGTATTGCTGCGCGGACCGAATGCAAAACCTGACGGCGTTGCCAGGCGGGCCTGCCAGCTCGCGGCAACTATGCAAGTCGACGTTGCTTGCGCGCAACTGCAGATGCTGGCGCGCTCTGCGCTGCCGGCCGCACCGAACATCGCCCCGCGCATCGCGCTGGCGCCGCATGTCGCCAGGGCTCTGCTTTCGGCGAATCATGCGCGCGTGCAGACAACCCTCGATGCCGAATTGCAAGCTTATGCCACCGAGTTGTTGCAGCAGCAACTGGCGGCGCTCGCCGACAGCCACGTTGCCGACGCTGCCGTCCTGGTGGTGGACAATCGCAGCGGCGAGGTGCTGGCTTATGTCGGCAATGCCGGCAGTTCTGCGAGCGCAGCCTATGTCGACGGTGTCCGCGCCCCCCGCCAGGCCGGCTCCACGCTGAAGCCTTTTCTCTATGAAATGGCAATCGAGCGCAAGCTGATCACCGCGGCTTCGTTGATCGACGATTCGCCGGTGAACCTGCTCACGCCCAGCGG